>NZ_JARPLC010000007.1:45755-78973 GCF_032350395.1 Limnospira sp. PMC 289.06 | reverse complement strand
CGCAAGAAAACAGCCGGAGTTGATGGAGTAAGAGCAATCTCTTCAAGACAAAGGTTTGAGCTTGTTAAGAACATTAAGGGAAACCTCAAAGCAAAACCACTGCGACGGGTTTGGATTCCAAAACCTGGTAGGGATGAAAAAAGCTGGAATAGGAATACCCACAATCCAAGATAGAGCAAGGCAAGCCTTGGTTAAATCGGCTCTCGAACCTGAATGGGAATCGAGATTTGAAGGCACAAGCTATGGGTTCCGTCCAGGACGGTCAGCCCATGACGCAATTAGCAGAATTTATACTGCCATAAATCAAGGACAGTACTATGTTCTTGACGCGGATATAGCAAAATGCTCTTACCGTGAACCATGAATACCTACTGTCCAAAATTCATTGTCCAAGCCGCCTAAAAAGAGACCTGAAACAATGGCTCAAAGCGGGAGTGCTAGATAACGGTGTATTCGAGGATACAGAAACAGGGACACCCCAAGGAGGGGTAATAAGTCCAATACTCGCCAACATCGCACTGTTGGGAATAGAAAGGCTAGTTAAAGAAATATATCCTAATAAAGGAACAACCACTCAGGTGAACCTTATAAGATATGCCGATGATTTTGTGGTCATCTCCAAAGACCTAGGAATCATTGAACAGTGCAAGACTGCTATTTCTGAATGGCTAAAACCTGTAGGACTAGAAATAAAACCTGAAAAGACTCGAATCTGTCACACACTCAAAACTATTGAGTATGACGGTAAGACAGAGAATCCAGGGTTCGATTTTCTAGGATTCAATATCAGGCAATATCTGGTAGGAAAATATAAATCTGGAAAAACTGGTGGAGCAGCAAGCCGATTAATCGGCCACAAAACCCACATCAAACCCAGTAATAAAGCAATCAAAGCCCACACAGAAGTGATTAAAGGTGTAATAAAACAATATAGAACAACACCTCAATCAACCCTGATTAGTAAACTAAACCCGATTATTCGGGGATGGTCAAACTATTATTCAGCGGTAGTCTCAGCAGAGACCTTCACTAAACTAGACAATATAATCTGGCAAATGTTACGGGCATGGACAGCATCAAGATGCAAAGGGGTGAACTACGAAAAGCTAAGTAATTATTTCAGACATGGAACGATTAAACTTAGCAATGGGAAAGAAAGACATGAATCTTGGTTGTTCCAGACTAAAGATGGATACCAACTATGGAAACATAATTGGACTCCGATTGTCAGACATACCCTGATACGCCCTGACGCAACACTTTATGACGGAAATTGGACTTACTGGGCAACCAGGAGAGGACAAGCAATCGATACGCCAATTAGGGTAGCAAAACTACTCAAGAAACAAAAAGGTAGATGTACCTGGTGTGGGCAATTCTTTACCCCATCAGATTTAATTGAAGTAGACCACATTGTACCTAGAAGCCATGGCGGAAAGGATGAATACAAGAATCTTCAACTATTACATCGCCACACCCGCGATGATAAGACAGCTCTTGATGAAGAGATGATGCTGTACTCTTAACAAGGAGACGGTCAGACTAGGAGCCGTATGAGGTGAAAGTCTCAAGTACGGTTTTGAATGGGAGGGGTAGACCGTGAGGTCTATCTCGACCCCTAATCCTAACTTGACAATGGACAAGAAAACTATGGCTAGTATTATTCTTCAAGTTGATGAAGAGATTAAGGTGGCATTTGAACAGGCTAACCCGGAAATCCAGAAACAGTTAAGTCATATTGTTGAGTTATTTTTACGAGGAAACTTATACGACAAGCGTTTAACTGAGGTGATGGCAGAAATTTCAGACAAAGCACAACAACGAGGCTTAACGCCAGAAATTTTACAAGATATTTGAGCCGATGACTATGTTGGCTCTATTTTGTTTAGGCTATTATTCGCAACAGTGAGCCACCCCTGAACAGCATCTTGTAAATTTTGCCGAACCTCTTCTATAGTATCTCCCTCGGTAATACAACCCGGAAGTGCTGGAACTTATGCCCAATAGCCACCTTCTTCTGCTGGATGAATAATTGCTGTAATTTTCATAAGCTAAGTATTAGTAAACTGCCGTTAAACAAAATTTTTTCTTCGCCCATTAGCCGTTACAAATGATTTGGCAGCTTGGGTGGGGAATGGTTAATCTGTATCATTACCCTCCTTCACCCCTTCAAAGGGATTACATAATGTTAACTCAGGTACGCGCTTGAAGTCATCCACATTTCTAGTCATCACACAAGCAGAGCAGTGCAATGCAGTTGCCGCAATCAGGGCATCGGGAAGTTTGAGGCGGTTATGTCGCCGTAATTGAATGGTGCGATCTTCAATTTGGGGCAGTAGGGGGACTTGTTCAAACTGCATCAACAAATCAGTAATGACCGCTTCTTCCTCATTGGATAATTCTGGGAAACTCAGCAACTCAATTCGCACAATGCAGGAAATAATCACCTCATTTTGTCTGATAAATGATTCTGAGAAAAATGGCAAGATTGCTGCTTCGTCAGCCAAGTAGTCAATAAATATGTTGGTGTCGTAGAGATACTTCATCGCTCCCACTCCTGACGAATTGTGTCGAGATGCGCCCGGATTTTGTCTCGCTTATCTTTTAGCAATCCCTTGGCTTGGGCAACCTTGGCATAATCCCGTTGCCAGAGGGCTACCACTGAAGCAGGCACATCTACGGTAATAAATTCCTCATTTTGGTCAATTAAATACTGCTTAGAAATTTTAATAATGGGCATGATTTTATCCTTCAATGTTTACTGCTAATTTCAGCCGTTTATATCCAATAATTACAGGATAATAGGTCATGGCAAATCATATTGAGGATATTTCTTTTGCAAATAATGAGCGATCGCCTTTTTGCGATTAGCCCTTTCGGACAAATCAGGCGGTGCATCTTCTAACAGATGTTCAGGATGTCCTCCACGTCTTTCGACAATAGTCTGGCGGGGTTGTAAACTTAACCAGCGTTCTTGAACCAAGCGTTTAATCAATTCATCGCTGGTCGTTTTTTCCTTGGCTAAAATTTCCACTAAACGGGCTTCGGTTTCGGGGTCTAGTTGTATGTTCAGCATGAATCCCTCTGATTTTGGATTGATGTCTAATTGTACCTGATTTACGCCAACTCATCCTTAAACCGATTTAAGTTGAGGAGTCGCTAAGGGGGGGTGACTACTATTATAGCCAAATTTCCAGAAACCAGGTTTATTGACGACATCAATTATCAAATGGATTCCATAAACTTAACCCGTCAATGCGCTTAAAATCATCAACGTTGCGAGTTACCAAAATACATCCGGTGACTAAAGCACAAGCGGCAATGACACCATCAGCCAGTTTTAAGCGATAAGTTCGTCTAATTATCGCCGCAGTATCTAAAACGGCTTCGGTCAATGATACGCAGTTAATTAGCCTTAAAAATTCTCGCATTTCATTGGCTTGTTCTTCGGTTAGACCAGGGTAACAAAGCAATTCAATCCAAGTAATTGGACAGTAAAATCCCTCTGCTTGTCGGATGTCAATTTCCTCAAATACATCCTGAACTTCAGGCTGATTATTAAAATAATAAATCAGGATATTAGTATCCAGAAGGTATTTATTCGGCATCCCATTCTTGTCGAAGTTTTAATTGAAATTTCAGAGCATCGACACGCTTGGGTAAAAAACCACGCCATCGATTCAAGTTCAGTCGGGGTGATTCAGTAGTGTTTTGCGCCTCTTGAGAGGGTTCACCCTGAGAAACTAGGGTGGCTAGATCTTTTAACAGAAGTTTTTGCTCATCTGAGGTTAAAGTTTGAGCTTGATGCAGAATTTCTTCGTAATTAGACATCGCCTTTTTGCGATTAGCCCTTTCGGACAAATCAGGCGGCGCATCTTCTAACAGATGTTCAGGATGTCCCCCACGTCTTTCGACAATAGTCTTGCGGGGTTGTAAACTCAACCAGCGTTCTTGAACCAAGCGTTTAATCAATTCATCGCTGGTCGTTTTTTCCTTGGCTAAAATTTCCACTAAACGGGCTTCGGTTTCGGGGTCTAGTTGTATGTTCAGCATGAGCCTTTCTGATTAGTGATTGATTTCTAATTCTACCGGATTTACGCTAAATCATCCCATTGTAGCTAAATGCCGAGAAACGGGGTTTCTATGGATATCTCGGTTAGGATACAGAAACCTTGACAGAAACCCGGTTTCTTTGATTCCACTAAATCTAAGACATTTCCAGAACTTGTTGCAGAGGAGGGGATAGTTCAATGGGCATAAAATAGTCGTGGGGGTAGAGATAATCTTCCCCTGATTCATCAATTATCCGAATCATTTGATGAAGATTAGCTTTTGAGTCGGGTAAGACTTGATAAATCTTGCGGACTTCTAGGGAAGCCGCACAGTCTGTATTTTTGATGCAAACAACAAAGTTCATGGCTTTTCCTCATCATGGATAAAGCGGCAGCAGTTCAACATCAAACAAAAATTACTTGATTGGCGAAATCTTCTAATTCTCCAATTTTGGCGTAAACCTCTAACTCTTCTATCGCATAACCAATGGAAACTTTAGGACTTAAAAAGAAAATCCCTGTAAACGCTTCACCTTGAGCAACACAATTTTTAGCTAAAACTAAAAAATCGTGATCTGTGGTTACAAGAGGACGCTTGAGTTGCACAGAACGACTCAAAATTATTTCATCAATAGCACTACTATTATTGTCTTATTGAGCGGTCATAACATCAACCCCTCTCAGTTGTAAACCAATTTTAATCGCTCGATGGACTGGAGCATCGAAATAGTAAGAGATTGCCATTTTCATCCTTGCTGCTGCTGCCGTTTTTGCTGAAGCCTTTGTTTAAAATCGGCAGTATGATGACCGACTCCCATTGTAATTAAATCAGCTTGCAGGTTCTGAATTTCTTCCTGTTCTTGAGCAATTTGAGCATCAATCTGGGGTTGATAGGTGTAGTAATAACTGAGGGCAGAATAAATGGCAGCAAGTGGGATTTCTGGGTGTTGAAAGTGCAGTTCTTCTGGACTCCACCCGTGGGCGTGTTTTTCTTGAATCAGTTGGGAAACTGAAACGCGACTATTGGCAATTTTTGCCTGATTTTGAGCATCAATGTCTAGGTATTGCCAAGTTACAGGATTATCTGTGGTGAATGTCATGTTGAGGACGGGGTAAGGGTTGATACTATTGTAGCCCAATGCCAAGAAGCTGGTTTTTTTAATGCAAACAACAAATCCTCTTGAAACTTCCATCCTGGTGCTGCCGTCATTACTCAAGCATTGATTTGAGTTTTTATCACTAACTCCTGAAAATCATCGATAACCGTAAATAAAAATTGCTTCATGATTCAGGGATAAATGCCCGTTCAAAAGCCTGGTTTCGATAACGCCGATACACATCAAAATCACTATCTAAAGTCGCAATAGCTGGAATATTCAGCCGTTCTGAAATAACAATTAGAGACAAATCCGCAAAATCTCCGGGCAAATCTGCATATTGCTGATTCAGTTCAGCAATGCGGGAAAAATCTTCAGGCAGCAGTGGGATACATTCATAAAGTTTTGTCGCCATATCATGAAGAAACTCATTTTGGGTACGCCAATCTGAACCTAATAGCCACATCACCTCAGTAGCACAGCCAACAGTAGTCACTAGGTTACTGGTACATCTTTCAAAGAAGACTCGTACCTGTTGATGATAGCGGTCTTTGGAACTGTAGTAAGCGACTAGAATTCCACTATCTACCAGAATTACAGGATAGTAGGTCATGGCAAATCGTATTGAGGATGTTTCTTTTTCAAATAGTCAGCGATCGCCTTTTTGCGATTAGCCCTTTCGGACAAATCAGGCGGCGCATCTTCTAACAGATGTTCAGGATGTCCCCCACGTCTTTCGACAATAGTCTTGCGGGGTTGTAAACTCAACCAGCGTTCTTGAACCAAGCGTTTAATCAATTCATCGCTGGTCGTTTTTTCCTTGGCTAAAATTTCCACTAAACGGGCTTCGGTTTCGGGGTCTAGTTGTATGTTCAGCATGAGTCTTTCCGATTAGTGATTGATTTCTAATTGTACTTAATTTACGCCAACTCATCCTTAAACTGATTTAAGTTGAGGAGGGGCTAAGGGGGTGACTACTATTATAGTCAATTTTCCAGAAACTGGGTTTCTATGTAGCTGGATTAGAATGCACAAAAATGGGCGGTTTGCTGGTCATGAATTTCTGTCCTCACGGCTTCAACTTCTTGGGTAATTTCTTCTAAAGAGATTTCATCAGTCTTGAAAATTTCGAGAAGATGAGTCAGTTTGCTATCTAGCAATTCTTTGGATAACGCTTCACTGAGTTTTAATTTGTCAGCCTCTGGCAGTTGTTTGACTAGGCTCAAAACTTGTTCAAAACTTAGGGAAAGTTGATATTGAGTTTGGTTCATGGTTTTATGGGGTTGATAATACAGTAATATTTTGACTGGGTGTTAAGAAAGGATTTTCTTCGATACGCTTTACTCTTTCTCGATTTCCAAGTTGGCGAAGTGTTCTTGCACCAGGCGATGGATGAAGCGGTAGCGGTTGCCGACTCTTTGCAGGATGAGGCGATCTGTACAGTAGTCGAGGAAGCGGGTAATATTCCAGGGCATAATGCCAGTAAATCCTAGGATGAGACGTAGCATCAAGCGGCGAAAAAAGTTATAAAATTCTAACCCCAAAATCGTAATAAATGTTGACGGAATTGTCAACAAAATAAGCATTTTTTTAGGAATAATTAATATACTTATAATTATGCTTATAGTTAAAAATATTTGTGAGACAACTGATGAAACCAATAAGACTAAGAAGAAACATAAAAACCTCAGATAAGATTTCAAAACCCTATTTACATCTACTTCTTGCCATAATACATCCATCGATACTTTAATCAGGTCAAACTGTCGAGGTATATTGCCTAACCATTGATTTGATATCCTGTTTCTGAATTTACGATTTACAAAAAAATAAGCAACCCCAATAACCCAAGTTACAACAACGTTAAATGAGTTCAATGACAATACCACAAGTAAAATTGTACTTTCATGTGACTTTATAACTTGGTTTAAACCCCAAAAAATAATCGAAAATAATACAAAAATTGGCACTAATGCAATGCCATTAATTATTGTCTTTTGAAGATTAGATTTTATAAAAAATAAATTTGTTTCTGAGCAATTAAATGATTCTAATTGTTTTATTTTCATAAATTGGGCAATTTTGACCAATCTAGGCTGTGTAGACAAGTATTCTGTTGAGTTACTGGATTTGCAGCATTTACTTTTTTGGTTTTTACTCAGCATCGCCACTCGATAAACACCCAGCAAATAATCGATCGCCCTCTCTTCAGTATTACAATTCCGCCACTCCTCAACATCAATCTGCTGATAAGCAATACTCGTAACCGCCAAAAACAACGGCTGACGAATGAAATCGATAATTTTCTCCGAACCCTTGATACTCTCCCAAAATTCCCCTAAATTGACCGAGGCAAAATAACCCCGAATTTGCTCGTTCGTTAAATCCTCCAAGCAAATCGCCCCATTTAACTGCAAAATCTCCTCATAGTCTTCATATTCCTCCTTGCGACTGCACACCACCAAATGCAACGGCGAAAACTCACCGCCTAAAAACTGATTAATTGCTCGGACACACTTTGCCTGACGTTCCGGTTGCAATTCATCCAACCCATCCAACAACAGCACTAACTCCTTATCCCGAAGCCACTGTTCCCCGATTTCCTGACTCACCCCCTTACTCATAAGCTGAGACAGAACCCACTCCTTAATCGAAGGGTCATATTTTTTCTGTTCCCAGACTTTGGGAAACTCACGTTTTGTCACCTCCTGCCAAGTCGAAAGCTCCAAAATCACCGGAATCGGGGCATCGGTATCCCCTTCTGCCCGCTCAATCAAGGCTTCCGCTAACTCTAATAACGTCGTGGTTTTTCCGCCCCCCGGTTTGCCCAAAATCAGGAACTTGCCGGAAATTGTGGGATTATCAAACACATCCAGAATCGTCGTCTGGGGGGGTAACTGAACGCTGCGCTGTTCCCCCACCTTCACCGACATATCCCAAGGACGTTGCACCTGCTGGGGTTGTTGTTCTTTGCCCAAATTCACGATCGCCGCCCGGTGGATAGACTGGGTTAAACGGCTTTCTACCTCGGTTCGCATCTGAGTCAATACACTTTGACGTTGGCGATACTCCTGTTTAGATAACTGTCGCCCCCCCGGTTGATTGTGCAGCGACTCGAACCCCTGCCGCACCTCTTGACGAAATTCCGTCACTTCTTGGCGCAACTCCTCTAGGCGTTCCTCTAGGCTTTGTAACAATCCGGTGATAGTGGTTTCCATCACCCCCAACTGGTGACAAACTTCGGCAAAACCGGAATCAATACGGTGGGAAATCTGGTTAAAAAATGCCTGCTGCTGGGCGACAGTTCCCCGTAACTGAGTTTCTAATTCCTGGAATTGTTGCAGGATTTGACTGAACTCCTCAGCCTTCATCCCCCCTTGACTCGCTTGCAGTTGACTCAGTTGTGCCTGCATTCCCGTGAGTAACTGCAAGGTTAACCCAGCCCATGCTTTCCCATCATTGGCAAAGTCTTCCTTGAGGGTTTCTCGCAAGGCTTTGGGGAAGGTGGTATGCAGTAATTCGGCGACTTGTTGACGCACCTGTGCGGGAATGGGAAACCCACCCCCTTTACAGGCTTTCATGTTGAGGCGGATGAAAATATCCCCCCATTCTGTAGCGGTGAGGTTGCCTTGTTGGGTGAGTTGGTATTCTGCCGGGGTGAGAAATTGGTCGAGTTTAGCTTCTCGCAGTTCCGGGTAACGTTGCTGGGTGAGTTCTTGTTGAGCGATGTGCAGCCAGTTATCCTTGGCTTGGGCGGCGATTTTTTCTAAATATTGGCGGGTTTGGCCGCGCTGTTGTTTGGCGGCGAGGGTAATGACGGCGGCGATCGCTTTTCCCACCGCTTTGGTTAAGTCATGATTTTCTAGGGAGACTCCCCCCTCTCCTGCGTCAAGTAGCGCATCGATCGCATTAGCCGTATTCCCCGCCGCCACATTCCCTAACGCCGTTGCTAAGATGGGACCCCAGACCATTCCTTCTGCCGCCACGAGGGGGGGAAATGCCAAGCTACCCAGGACGCAGCCGCCACCAATGGCGAGTTTGAGGATGTTATTACGCGCTACAGCCATTCCTACTATGATGATTCAAATGAGGGTTTTTGTCCGTTCATGAATCCTGGCGATCGCCACCCCCTAGGTGATAGTCTCCCCAAGGTTTCTCATATTTATGATACCATGGTGACTGGCAATAGTCAATCCTGAGAAATTGATTTAAACTCAGCAGAAATATTGACCAAAACCCGATTTTGCCATACTTAGTCAACCTGACCCTGGCTACTAAGATTTAAGGGGGATATTTCAGTTCAGGAAACATAACCATGATTTGAGTTATTTCAGATTACCTAACCACCAGATGCCAAGATTAGGGAAATTAACAATTCATATCTGGTAATCTTTATCCACAATCCTAAATGGTAGTAGTGAAGTTATGAAAATTGCGATCGCTCAAATTAACCCCACTGTCGGTGATTTAACAGGTAATGCTCAACTAATTCTGGAAGCAGCCCAGTGGGCTATTAACGAGGATGCTAGTTTACTCCTCACCCCCGAATTAGCCCTAATTGGCTATCCCCCACGAGACCTATTAATCCGCCCCAGTTTTATTAATGCCGCCCAACAACAACTCGAAAAACTCGCCCAACAACTCCCCGTAGAATTAGCCGTTTTAGTCGGGACAGTTTCCCCGAATCATACCGCCAGCCAATTGGGTGGTAAACCCCTCTTTAATACAGCAGCATTATTAATGGGTGGTGAGATTAAACAGATGTTCCATAAACGTTTACTCCCCACCTATGATGTCTTTGATGAACATCGCTATTTTGAACCCGCCCCAACCAGTGATTTTTTCACACTCAAAAAACCTCGGTCAGAGGAGATAGTAAAAATTGGGGTGAGTATTTGCGAGGATTTGTGGAATGATGAGAAGTTTTGGGCACAGCGTAACTATAGCTGCGACCCCATGAAAGATTTAAGCGATCGCCATGTTGATTGGGTAGTAAATTTGTCCGGTTCCCCCTATCGCGCCGGTAAACAAAAATTACGAAAAGCCATGCTAAGTCACAGCGCCCGCCGCTACGGAATTCCCATTATTTATAATAATCAGGTTGGCGCTAATGATGACCTCATTTTTGATGGCTGTAGCTTAGTGATTAATGGCTCAGGAGATGTAGTTAAAAGTTTAGCCGCTTTTCAGACCGATTTACAAATAATTGAATGGGATTTTAACACCTCTACTTTTGTCGGTGATTCTGCCAATATTGAGGATACACAATTACTCGATTCAGATGACGAGATTTGGCAGGCTTTGGTTTTGGGCGTGAAAGACTACACCCGAAAATGTGGTTTTTCTAAGGTGGTAATTGGGTTGAGTGGGGGGATTGATTCTTCCCTGGTGGCAGCTATTGCTACCGAAGCCCTAGGAAGTCAGCAAGTCTTGGGGGTTTTGATGCCATCTCCCTACAGTTCCGAACATTCCATTGAAGATGCTTTGGATTTAGCCAAAAACCTGGGAATTTCTACCCAAACACTGCCCATTGAGTCCGTTATGAATGCCTTCGACAGCACCCTATATAATTTGTTCGCCGGAACTCAATTTGGCATTGCTGAAGAAAATATGCAATCCCGAATTAGGGGCACTTTATTAATGGCAATTTCCAACAAATTCGGTCATCTGTTACTCTCCACAGGTAACAAGTCAGAAATCGCCGTTGGATACTGTACCCTTTATGGTGACATGAATGGTGGTTTAGCGGTCATTGCAGATGTGCCGAAAACCCGTGTTTACTCAATTTGTAAATGGTTAAATGAAAGCCGAGGTCGAGAAATTATCCCTAATAATGTCCTGATTAAACCCGCCAGCGCCGAATTAAAACCCGGTCAATTTGATAGTGATTCTCTGCCACCCTATCATATCTTAGATGATATTCTTTATCGACTTATCGAAAGACACGAATCTGTCCCCACAATTATTGAAGCCGGACATGATTGCCAAACTGTCGAACGTATAGTAAAATTAGTCATGGGCGCGGAATTTAAACGCCGCCAAGCACCCCCTGGGTTGAAAATTAGCGATCGCGCCTTTGGCACAGGTTGGCGGATGCCTATTGCTAGGGGGAAAGATATCTAGGAATGGATAATTTGCCTTCCCAATAGTTTCACAAACTCAGTCCTCTACAAAGTCAACCACCAGCATCAAAATCTGTTTTTCAACCATTGATTAAACCTCTAGTTGCTTGGGTTGAGTAATAGTTTCTCAAATCACTCTATATATATGTTGCCATTTATTCGCGAAGATCTGAATCAATTTCAAGCCTACACCCCCCACCCAGGGGGAGACTCTGGTAGTGCGGTTAAGTCTGATCTAATTTTAGATCGCCTCGATACTAACGAGTCCCCCTATGACCTACCAGGGGAGTTGAAACAGAAATTGGCGAGTATCTATCAACGGGATATTCAAACCAATCGTTATCCAGACGGCAGCCACGAGCCCGTTAAAAAGGCGATCGCTAATTATGTTAATTCTGCCATTTCTGAGGTTTCCACCCCGATAACGGCTGATTATGTGTCTGTAGGGAACGGTTCTGATGAGTTGCTCCGTTCTCTGTTAATTGCCACCTGCTTAAATGGTTCCGGGTCGATTTTAGTAGCCAACCCTACATTTTCCATGTATGCTATTCTCGCCCAAACTTTAGGGGTTCGGGTAGTCACAGTTAATCGGTCCGAGGCGAATTTTGAAATAGATTTAATCGCCGCCAAACAGGCTATTACCGACCAGCAAAACCCCCCCATTAAAGTGGTGTTTGTGGTGCATCCCAACTCCCCCACAGCTAATGCTTTAACCGAGGCAGAATTAGACTGGTTGCGGAGTCTTCCCGAACATATTTTAGTAGTCATTGATGAGGCTTATTTTGAATTTAGCCAAACCACAGTAGCCGGAGAAATTACCCAACATCCTAATTGGGTGATTTTACGGACTTTTTCTAAGGCTTTTCGTTTGGCTTCTTTGCGGGTTGGCTATGCTATAACTTCCCCGGAATTGACTACTATCTTAGAAAAGGTGCGCCTTCCCTACAACCTCCCTAGTTTCTCCCAAGAAGCTGCTTTGTTAGCCTTAACTCACCGGGAAGAATTACAACAGGTCATCCCGGAAATTATTAGGGAACGCGATCGCCTCTTGGCGCGGTTGGCTAATCATCCTCTGTTAAAAGTTTGGCCGAGTCATGGTAATTTTATCTATGGTCGTCTCAAGTCTAATAATTCTGATCAGCGATTAAATCAAATAGTACAGGCTCTCAAATCTCAGGGTTCTTTAATTCGCCATACAGGGGGTGGTCTGAGAATTACCATAGGAACCCCAGCCGAAAATCAACGCACAGGCGATCGCTTATTTTCCTTAACCGACAATTACTAAACGCCCCCACGCAATTAATTATCCTAGCCCCTCCTGGGGAGGCGCACAACCCGGAGGAGAGGGCGGGTTTATTAATATCCTCCTCGGGAGGTGAGTTGACCGCACAACCCGGAGGAGAGGGCGGGTTTATTAATATCCTCCTCGGGAGGTGAGTTGACCGCACAACCCGCCCCTACAATTAATTAAAAAGCGATCGCTAGAGGCTTAGAAATCAGACGATCTAAAATTTGTTTAAGGGCGATCGCCGTCCACTCAATATCAGCCTCAGTAGTTTGTCGTCCCAAAGTTAGACGAATACCCCCCAAACCCTCGCGATCGCTATATCCCATAGCCAGCAAAACCGGACTAGGGCTAAGTTTACCACTATGACAAGCAGAACCCGCGCTAATACCAATTCCCGCCAAATTCAGATGTCGGACTAGAGTTTTCCCTGTAATTCCAGTCACCCCAGCCGGGGGAACCACACAGAAACTAACATGGTGGGGTAGTCGGCGGGTGCGATCGCCTGTAGGTACTAAATAGGGGATATCCGCCAGCAAATCAAACAAGCGATCGCGCAATTTAATCAATCGGGGAGTTTCCCATAAAAGTTCCTGCGCCGCTAATTCCGCCGCCACCCCAAACCCAGCAATAGCCGGGACCGCCTGAGTTCCCGATCGCAATTTAAACTCCTGACCGCCGCCGCCCATAAGTGGCATCAAATCCACCCCCGGACGCACATACAAAGCCCCCACACCTTGCGGACCATAAATTTTATGGCTAGATAGCGATAGCATATCCACAGGTAACTTTTCCACATCAATAGGCAATCTTCCCGCCACCTGGACCGCATCAGTATGGAACAAAACCCCATGGTAGCGGGCTATTTCCCCCAAAGTTTCTATGGGCTGTAAAGTTCCCACCTCACTCTGACCATAAATCACCGACACCAAAACCGTATTCGGTTGTAAAGCCGTTTTTAAATCCA
The DNA here is from genome assembly GCF_032350395.1 of Limnospira sp. PMC 289.06. NCBI lineage: Bacteria > Bacillati > Cyanobacteriota > Cyanophyceae > Oscillatoriales > Sirenicapillariaceae > Limnospira > Limnospira sp. PMC 289.06. The sequence goes on along the minus strand of NZ_JARPLC010000007.1, from coordinate 65,450 downwards.
GGGGATGAATGCTACCTTGGCGATCGACAGGTAAACGAGTCACCGACCACCCCCGTTTTTCTAATATTCCTACCGTTTCAGCGATCGCCGAATGTTCCACACTAGAAATAATCAGATGTTGAGGCTGATCATATTTACCCACCACCCCAAATATAGCCAAATTATCCGCTTCCGTTCCCCCAGAAGTGAAAACTATCCCATCAGGCGGCGCATTAATTAAATGTGCCACCTGGGTTCTAGCCATTTCCACAACCGTCGCCGACCTCTGACCCCATTCATGCAAGCTAGAAGGATTACCCCAACTTTCCGTCAATACCCCTTGCATAGCAGCGATCGCCTCTGCACAAGTCGGAGTAGTTGCACTATAATCTAAATAAATTTGCATTAGTCTAACCCCAAAGTGATCATCAAACTAGGGAACTCAGACACACCAAAAACCTTCATTAAACCTACACCCGTCATAATTTACCCGGTTTACAAACGTTATAGTCCTCATGGGATAGGACTTTTTGAGGAATCAGAAAACTGCCACTATCCTGGCATAACATCCTATAGTTACGAGTTACAGGAATGCTGATCACAAAACGATTATGGCGCAACCGCTTCCCACCAAACTCCCGATAATTTTTGTTGCTCGTCAGTCCATCAATAATAGTCCTCGCCCTAATTACAACATAGTCCGGTAATCCCCGTAAATCAATAATATCCTCAGCAAATGAAGCCTCCCACTCCAGTTTCTTATTCTTTCTGTCTTCTAACTCCCGATATTCTTGTTCCTCGGCTATTTTGACTTGTTCACAGCGATGACAAACACGGCCATAACCCTTATGGCCACACGGAAAGGTCTTTTTTCTCTTTGGCATAGCATAGTATGAGGGTTACAACTAACCCTAGCCCCTGGACTATTGTACCAGAGCGACTTTCCGAGTCTCAACTTGTTAAACTAATTTAATCTCCCCCCAACAACCACAGAAAAGTGCTAAAAAATTCGGTAACTCTCAATTACCTATCCAATTAACTATCAATGGTGCGTTTGCTTCATGTCACCCGCTTATTTTGGCTTGGCGCTAGTCTGGTATTTATACTCAACTCCTGTGCTTGCAATTCCCATAGCATCAGGTCTAACAATAGTGCTTCCGTCCAACCCTTAATTGAGCCCTTACCTCAAGATCCACAGATCCGGGTTTACTTTAATCATTCCCAGGCTTCCGTCTATACTGAACCCTATCGCCCCAAAACTCGACTCGGTGATGACCTTGAACAAATTATAGTCGATGCTATTAACAGTGCTTCCCAAAGTGTAGATGTCGCCATTCAGGAATTACGTTTACCCAAAATCGCTCAAGCCTTAGTTAATCAACATCAAAAAGGAGTCCGGGTGCGCGTCATTATTGAAAATGAATATAGTCGCCCCTTTAGTGATTTTACCCCCGCCGAAATTGCCGCTTTTTCTGACAGAGAAAAAGGTCGTTATCAGGAATTTATGCACTTGGCGGATTTAAACCAAAATGGTCGCCTTGAACCTGAAGAAATTAACCAAAGAGATGCTCTGGTTATGCTGGCTAATGCTAATGTTCCCTTAATCGATGATACCGAGGATGGGTCGAAGGGTAGCGGTTTAATGCACCATAAGTTTGTCATAGTTGACCAAAATACAGTTATTGTCACCTCTGCGAATTTTACTACCAGTGATATTCACGGAGATTTTTACTCCGCCGAAAGCCGGGGTAATCCTAATAATTTGTTGTCTATCAATAGCCGTGAGTTAGCCGCGATTTTTACCCGGGAATTTGAAACTATGTGGGGAGATGGACCGGGAGGAGAAAATGATAGTCTGTTTGGGATTAATAAACCTCAGCGGGGAGTTAAACAAGTCTCCGTCGGTCAAGGAACTGTTACCGTTCAGTTTGCCCCCATTTCTGCGACTCAACCTTGGGAAAATAGCGTTAATGGCTTGATTGCTCAAACCTTACAACGAGCTAGGAATGACATAAATTTTGCTTTATTTGTGTTCTCGGCTCAGGAATTGTCAGACACCTTAAAAACAGTTCATCAAAGGGGAGTTGAAATCCGAGGATTAATTGAGGTTGGTTTTGCTTACCGTTACTATAGCGAAGCCTTGGATATGATGGGAATTGCTTTGCCTAATAATTGTCGATATCAACCCGGAAATAACCCTTGGTCACAACCTATTTCTACGGTGGGAGTTCCGAATTTGGCTGAAGGCGATCGCCTTCATCATAAATTTGCCGTCATTGATGATCAAATCGTCATTACCGGTTCCCATAACTGGAGTCGAGCCGCTAATCACTCCAATGATGAGACCTTATTAGTCGTTAATAATCCCACCGTTAACGCTCATTTTCAACGGGAATTTGAGCGCTTATATCAACAGTCAACTTTGGGGGTTCCTGGTTGGCTTTTAAGTAGAATTGAACGGGAAAAACAAAACTGTGGCGGTGTCATTGAAACACCCTTTCATCCATCAGGAGAAATTATTAACATCAATACCGCATCTCAGCCGGAATTAGAAAGCCTTCCCGGTATCGGTCCCGCTTTGGCGCAGCGTATTATAGAAGCACGCAGTCAGCAGCCTTTTACCAGTTTAGATGATGTTACCCGTGTTTCTGGTATTGGACCTAAAACTATCGAAAGATGGGAAAATCTGGTAACCTGGTAAAATCACTACCCCGGCATCATCTCCCTGGGGAATTACTCAGAATATGCTTGACATGGGATAAATATATCTGCTATAATGGTAAGTTGCTTAATCTCTGGAAACCAAACCGATGCGACTTTCCCAAATGCTCTTTGTCACCCTGCGGGAAGACCCGACAGAGGCAGAAATCCCTAGCCATAAACTTCTCCTCCGCGCTGGCTATATCCGTCGTATCGGTAGCGGAGTTTACGCCTATTTACCCCTAATGTGGCGGGTGCTACAGAAAGTATCCCAAATTGTGAGAGAAGAAATGAACGCCACCGGGGCGCAGGAATGTCTACTTCCCCAGGTTCAACCCTCCGAACTATGGAAAGAGTCAGGGCGCTGGGATACCTACACGAAAGCAGAAGGTATCATGTTTTCCCTCAAAGACAGACGCGATCGCTCTCTCGCTCTCGGACCCACCCATGAAGAGGTCATTACCGCCGTAGCCAGGGACATGATCCGCTCTTACCAACAACTGCCCCTACATTTATATCAGATCCAAACTAAATTTAGAGACGAGATCCGCCCCCGATTTGGCTTAATGCGTGGCCGCGAGTTTATTATGAAAGATGGCTACTCATTCCACACCAGCGAAGAAAGCCTGAAACAAACCTATCAAGACATGGATCGCGCCTATCGTAATATATTGCGACGCTGTGGGTTAGATTTCTGTGCCGTAGAAGCTGATTCTGGGGCTATTGGTGGGTCCGGTTCCCAGGAGTTTATGGTTTTAGCTGATGCTGGGGAAGATGAGGTACTATACACCCCTGACGGAAAATATGCCGCCAATGTCGAAAAGGCTGTATCTTTACCCCCAGATGCGGTAGCCTCCGGTTTTACTACCTACGAAAAACTAGAAACCCCTAACACTGCAACGATCGCCACCCTCTGTGAGTTTCTCAAATGTTCCCCTACCCAAGTGGTCAAAAATGTGCTATATCAAGCAGTCTATGATAACGGCATCACCGTTTTAGTCCTGGTTAGTATTCGCGGTGATCAGGATGTCAATGAGGTGAAGTTGCACAATCAACTCACTAATGCTGCTAGTCGCTATGGTGGGAAAGCCTTATTATCCCTCACAGTTCCCGACTCAGAAACACAAGAAAAATGGGCGAGTAAACCTTTACCCCTGGGATATATCGCCCCCTCACTCGATGATGACTACATTATCAGCGATAATAAGCAAATAGCCCCGAAATTCCTGCGATTGGTTGATCAGACAGCCGTAGAGTTGCAGAACTTTGTCACAGGTTCTAATCAGTCCGGTTATCACGTCGTTGGTGCTAATTGGGGAGGGGAATTTCAACTACCCGATTTGGTCGCTGATTTGCGGAAGGCTAAAAAAGGCGATCGCAGTATCCATGACCCTAGCCAAACCTTGGAAAGCGCTAGGGGAATTGAAGTCGGTCATATATTCCAACTCGGTACAAAATACTCTCAAGCTATGGGAGCTACCTATACCAGCGAAACAGGTGAGGATTTACCCCTGGTTATGGGATGCTATGGGGTGGGAGTGTCTCGTTTGGCTCAGGCGGCGGTAGAACAATCCTATGACAAAGACGGTATTATCTGGCCAGTGGCGATCGCTCCCTATCACGCCATCATTACAGTTCCTAATGTCAGCGATAATCAACAAATGGCGATCGCTCAACAACTCTACAGCCAACTTAACCAAGCCGGAGTCGAAACCCTACTAGATGACCGCAACGAAAGAGCCGGGGTTAAATTCAAAGATGCTGACCTAGTGGGGATTCCCTATCGCATAGTCACAGGCAGAGCCATCAAATCCGGTAAAGTTGAGTTAGTACAACGAGCTGACCATGAATCCTCCGAAGTCCCCATAGAACAAGTAGTTTCCCTACTTCAACAAAAAATTAGCCAATCTCTGTAAATTTCTGTACTCAGGGAACAATTAATTTTATTTTAAGTATTGTTTCCGTTCCGTGATATTATTTGTGTTGGCTTACAAAGCTTCACTAGAGAGCTTCGTGGAGTTCACGCCGTGGGTAAACGTGCCGATCATATCGCTGTAACTTATGTCTGATGCCGGGGATATCGTAGAGATGGGGTCTCCAGTCCAGGAGCCAGACTCCTCCATGGGAGAGTATTATCAGCTTCAACGGGAGTTGTTGCTAACTACTATTGTGCTGGCAGTAGTAATCTTCCTGGTCGTTTATTGGTTCTATCCCTGGATAATTGCCCTAAATTACCTCTTGGGAGCCCTGTTGAGTGTGGTCTACTTGAGAATGCTGGGGAAAGATGTGGAACGAATTGGGACACAAAAATTATCCCCAAGCAAAAATCGTTTAGCTGTGTTCGCAGCCTTGATAATTGTGGCTACTCAATTGAATCAACTCAAAATCTTACCGATTTTTCTGGGGTTTCTCACCTATAAAGCCGCCCTGCTAGTCTATACGTTACGACTATTGGTTAGGCCCAACCCATGACGTAAAAATACTCTTGTAATTATTCTCCACTCCTTGACCTATAGGGGAACTCTCCTAAATGCAAATGTTTGATGTTGTAAACGCCTTTGGTTCACTTCCCTTTGCGGAATTGGAAGTTGGCAAACACTTTTACTGGAATATCGGTAATCTGCGAATCCATGGACAGGTATTTATGACCTCCTGGTTCGTGATTGGCGTACTCCTGCTACTATCAATTTCGGCAACGCGAAATATTCAGACAATTCCCAGCGGTATACAGAACTTTATGGAGTATGCCCTAGAATTTATTCGCGATCTGGTGAAAAATCAGATAGGGGAAAAAGAATATCGTCCGTGGGTACCTTTTGTTGGTACATTATTCTTGTTCATCCTTGTGTCTAACTGGTCTGGCGCATTAGTTCCCTGGAGGGTATTTGAAATCCCTAACAGTGAATTAGCAGCCCCAACTAATGACATTAACACCACGGTAGCCTTAGCACTGCTAACATCCCTGGCTTACTTTTATGCAGGGTTTAGCCGCCGAGGTTTGGGATATCTGCTGAAATATATTCAGCCGACACCCATCTTATTACCGATCAACATTCTCGAAGATTTTACTAAACCTCTGTCCCTCAGTTTCCGTTTATTTGGTAATGTTGTGGCAGATGAGTTGGTAGTCGGTGTTCTGGTACTGTTAGTGCCGCTATTTGTGCCCATCCCGATGATGGTTTTGGGTCTATTTCTCGGTTCAATTCAAGCCCTGATTTTTGCGACTCTAGCCGCTAACTACATCGCTGAAGCCATGGAAGGACACGGCGAAGAACATCACGAGTAGCTTGATTTGATTTGAGCAATTTGTTCAGTTAAAATGCCAACAAACTGATAAGATTGTTTGGGGGCTAAAAATCCAACCCTTAATTTCACTCGTCAACTTTTTTTATTGAGGTCAAAACCAACTATGGAATCTAATTTAACTACTGCCGCCTCCGTAATCGCTGCTGCTCTCGCAGTAGGTATAGGCTCTATTGGGCCTGGTCTGGGTCAAGGTCAAGCTGCTGGTCAAGCGGTAGAAGGAATTGCGCGTCAGCCTGAAGCGGAAGGTAAAATTCGTGGAACTCTGCTGTTGAGCTTGGCTTTCATGGAAGCACTGACTATTTACGGTCTGGTAGTGGCTCTGGTGTTGCTGTTTGCCAACCCCTTCGTATAGATATTTTCAGATTTCTGAGATTTCGGATTTGGGCGGATTTATCTAGTCTCAAATCTGAAATCTACCCGTTTATGGTGGTCTGAAAAACAAAAGAAAGTTCGCAAGCCTATTGGTTAACACCCTTCAAAAAAATGATACACTCGACAATTCTGCTGGCCGTAGAAGAGGCAGCTACGGAGAGTAGTCTGTTTGATTTTGATGCTACACTGCCATTGATGGCTGTACAATTTCTAGTCCTGGCAGCTATCTTAAACCAAATTTTTTACAAGCCCTTGGGAAATGCCATTGATTCTAGGGCTGACTACATTCGCCAAAATAAGCTGAGTGCTAAAGAACGTTTGAGCAAGGCAGAAAGTTTGGCTAAACAGTATGAGCTAGAGTTGGCAGAAACTCGTAAGGAGTCTCAACAACTAATTATTAATGCTCAGGCTGAAGCTCAAAAAATTGCGGCGCAGGAAATGGCAGCGGCTCAACAAGAAGCTCAGAAAATTCGAGAAGCAGCCTATCAAGAAATTGAACAAAATAAAATCGAAGCTCAAAGAAGTTTGGACAAACAGGTAGACTCTATTAGTCGCCAGATTCTCGATAAACTTTTAGGAGCCGGAATGATTGGGTAGCTGTCCTCTCAAAAATTATTTTCAATCCCCTATAAATGGGGGAAAAGTTAAGCCTACATACCATCCCTAATCAAGCCAGGCGGCGGTTGAGGAAAGGGCAATCACATGAAATTATGAGAAGAGGAAGATGGTGAATCTTGTATTACTGGCGACAGAAGCCAGTCATGAGGGTGGTTTTGGACTGAATTTTAATCTGTTTGAAACTAACCTGATAAACTTAGGCATTATTATTGGTTTGCTAGTTTACTATGGGCGGGGCTTTCTCAATAAAATTTTGAGTGAAAGACGCTCTCAAATTGAGCAAGCAATTAAGGAAGCCGAGCAACGTTTGCAAGATGCCGAAAAAGCTCTAGCTGAACAACAAGAAAACTTGGCTCAAGCTAAGGTGGAAGCGGAAAGAATTAAGGCTTCTGCTGTGGAACGTGCCCAAGTGATTAGAGAGCAAATTGCAGCTCGTGCTAAGGCAGATGTTGAACAGATGAAGCTGACGGCTAATCAGGATTTGGAAGCGGAAAGAAGTAGGGCGATCGCTCAGTTGCGGGCTTTGGCTGTGTCTCAAGCGTTGGAACAGGCAGAAGTGCAAATTAGAGAACGCCTAGATGAAAATTCCCAGCACCAACTGGTAGATCGCTCCCTGGCTTTACTAGGAGGAGGTTCATGAGTTCAATTGTTGGTCAATTAGTAGAACCCTATGCCACGGCTTTGATGTCGGTGGCTAAATCAAACAATACCACGGAAGATTTTGGCAATCAAATGCGATCGCTTATTGATTTGCTGAAGAATTCCCCGGAACTACAGGATTTTCTAGGCAGTCCGGTGGTGAAAGGAGAAGATAAAAAAGCCGTGATTACACGACTGTTAGGAGAGGAAGTACACCCCTACCTGCGGAACTTCTTAATGCTCCTAGTAGATCGCGGTCGCATCCTATTTCTAGCAGAAATAGCCCAAGAATACTTGGCTTTGTTGCGGAAACTTAATCAAACAGTTTTGGCAGAAGTTACCTCGGCAGTAGAACTCAACGACGACCAAAAACACATGGTTGTTGAACAGATCAAGGCTAGAACTGGGGCACACAATGTAGAGCTGGATCTGAAAATTGATCGAGAGATTCTCGGTGGTGTCATCATTAAAGCGGGTTCCCAATTGTTTGATGCCAGCATCAGAGGACAACTGCGCCGCATTGGTATGAGCCTAACTGTCGGTTAATAATTCGCCGACACCTTAGCCATTTATCTTAGTTTAACCTTTAGCAACGGATCACAAACACTAACTATGGTATCCATCAGACCTGACGAAATCGCCAATATTATCAAAGACCAAATCGAACAGTACGGCCAAGACGTTAAAGTTTCTAACGTTGGTACAGTGCTGCAAGTTGGTGACGGTATTGCCCGGATTTATGGCTTAGATAAAGCTATGGCCGGAGAACTGCTAGAATTTGCCGATGGTACAATTGGTGTCGCCCTAAACCTGGAAGAGGATAATGTGGGTGCGGTACTAATGGGCGAAGGCCTGGAAATTCAAGAAGGTTCCGCTGTGACCGCGACCGGAAGAATTGCCCAAGTTCCCGTGGGAGAAGCTATGCTGGGACGGGTAATTGATGCCCTGGGTCGTCCCATCGATGGTAAGGGGGAAATTCAAGCCTCCGATACCCGTCTGCTAGAATCTCCGGCTCCCGGTATTATTGACCGTCGCTCTGTTTGTGAACCTATGCAAACAGGGATTACCGCTATTGACTCGATGATTCCCATTGGTCGGGGTCAACGGGAATTGATTATCGGAGACCGTCAAACTGGTAAAACAGCGATCGCTATTGATACCATCATTAACCAGAAAGAAGAAGATGTAATCTGTGTTTATGTGGCGATCGGTCAAAAAGCCTCAACTGTGGCTCAAGTGGTCAGCACCTTGGAAGAAAAAGGCGCTCTCCCCTATACCATTGTTGTGGCAGCTAACGCTAGTGACCCCGCTACCCTGCAATACCTGGCTCCCTACACCGGAGCAGCCATGGCGGAATACTTCATGTATCAAGGTAAAGCCACCCTGGTAATTTACGATGACCTTTCCAAGCAGGCTCAAGCCTACCGTCAAATGTCCCTGCTGCTGCGTCGTCCCCCCGGTCGTGAAGCCTACCCCGGAGATGTATTCTACCTGCACTCTCGTTTGTTAGAACGGGCTGCTAAATTAAACGATGAGCTGGGCGGCGGTAGCATGACAGCCCTACCCATCATCGAAACCCAAGCCGGTGACGTTTCCGCTTACATCCCCACTAACGTAATTTCTATTACTGATGGTCAGATCTTCCTGTCGGCTGACCTGTTTAACTCCGGTCTGCGTCCGGCGGTGAATGCTGGTATCTCCGTTTCCCGTGTGGGTTCTGCTGCCCAAACTAAGGCAATGAAGAAAGTGGCTGGAAAGGTTAAACTAGAACTAGCTCAGTTTGCCGAATTGGCAGCCTTCTCTCAGTTTGCTTCTGACCTAGACCAAGCGACTCGTAACCAGTTGGAACGGGGTAAACGTCTGCAAGAACTACTCAAACAGCCTCAAAATTCCCCCCTACAACTGTTTGAACAAGTAGCTGTGATTTACTGTGGTATTAATGGCTATCTTGATGATGTTCCAGAAGATAAAGTTGTGAGCTTTACTACAGGTCTGCGGGATTATCTGAAAAATAGTAAGCCTAAATATGGCGAGATTGTTCAAAGCCAAAAAGTCCTCACCGAAGAAGCTGAGGCTATGCTTAAAGAAGCAATTGCTGAGTTTAAGCAGACTTTCTTAGTTTCCGCGTAGGGTGCGTCACACGGGATCAGCCATTGGGGGAAACTAAACGCTTTATGCCGTAACGCACCAATTAATTAAAACGGGGAAAGGCAACAATTGAGGGATGAGGGGGAACTGACCCCCTTCCCCTATATGGGTCTGTTATTGACTATATCCCTGGTGCTTGAGGTCCTATTAACTCCCAGAGTCGTAATAATCTGTGGATAACAATTACTGATCATAAAACTATGTCAAACTTAAAAGCGATTCGCGATCGCATTCAGTCAGTCAAAAATACCAAAAAAATTACCGAAGCCATGCGCCTAGTTGCTTCCGCTAAGGTGCGTCGCGCTCAGGAACAAGTGTTAGCTACCCGTCCCTTTGCTGACCGTCTAGCAGGGGTTCTCTATGGTCTCCAAGGTCGCCTTCAATTTGAGGATGTAGAATGTCCTCTGCTGCAACAGCGGGAGGTGAAAAAGGTGGGACTGGTGGTGCTGGCAGGAAACCGGGGTCTGTGTGGAGCCTACAATAGTAATATTATTAAACGGGCAGAAGCACGGGCGGCCGAATTGAAAGCCGAAGGGCTGGAATATAGCTATCTTCTGGTGGGTCGCAAAGCTATTCAACATTTTACCCGTCGGGATGCTCCGATCTCTCAATGTCGCGATAACCCAGAGAAAACCCCAGATCTACAAAAGGTATCCAGTGCGGCTGATGAAATCCTCGCCTGGTTTGAGTCGGGAGCAGTGGATCGCGTTGAGTTGATTTACACGAAATTTGTCTCTCTGATTAGTTCACGACCTGTTACCCAAACTCTGCTACCCCTAGACCTGCAAGGCTTAGAGGCTCAGGATGATGAGGTGTTCCGCCTCACTAGCAAAGGTGGTAAGTTTGATGTAACTAGAGAAAAGGTGAGTGTTGAGCCGGAAGCCCTCGCTCAGGATATGATTTTTGAGCAAGATCCGGTTGATATCCTTAATGCCTTGTTGCCTCTGTTTTTGACTAACCAATTGCTACGAGCATGGCAGGAGTCTACCGCTAGTGAATTGGCGGCTCGGATGACTGCTATGAGCAACGCCAGCGATAACGCTAGTGATTTGGTGAAAACCCTTACCCTGTCTTACAACAAGGCTCGCCAAGCGTCAATTACCCAGCAGATCCTGGAAGTTGTTGGCGGTGCGGTGGCTTTGGAAAATTAAAGCCTAGAAAGCCTAGAAAGGCGATCGCCTCCCTTGTCGAGTCCTCAAGATGCCACCTGGGGGAATGCCTCCCCCCGTTGGTATTGATGCAGATAATGACTGAGGCGATCGCACAATTTAGTTAAATCGCGGTGGTTTTTTTCATGCTGCTGTGAGTCATAAACAAAAGTAATTTTCTGGGGTACTTCATCCCCTCTTAAACGCACAAACCAGTAAGTCATAGATACCTGTTCTGGGCTATAGTCACTGCTTTCTACTAACAAATAAAGATAAAGCCGCGTTTGCCAATTATTCGCCAATTTCTGCCGATTAATTAAGCGTTGATTAGTTTTCCAATCAATAATTTGAGCTTGATTTTCATGAGCAATTAATAAATCATAAATCGCCACTAAAACATAATCCCCAAAACCCCAGGTGCGATAATGTTCAGCCTCCCGAAATTCTCCCGATACATAGTTATACTGAGGCTGAAAAACCTCGGGAGCCTCTTTAACCAAGGCTAATAAACAAGTTTGTAACTCCTGATCCTCAGCCATAAAACCTTGAATTGGCAAACCCAATTCTCCCTGCTGCATCAACAGGTGAAAACGACTTCCCCAACCCAGATGTTCTTCTTGTTCCCAGGTTCTCGGAGAGACCAACCCATCTAAATAGGTCTCCTGAAATTTCCGGGGACAGGTTTCTAGGAGATTGAAATGGTTTTGGGATAATCTTAACTTACCCGTCAAAATTATTAATCCTCCAGCACACCCAAAAGTTCTAGAATAGTATCCACATCATTGAGTTCTCCGACAATCCGGCGCTTAGGTTGCGGCCAGACCTTCATCAAAGTAGGAGTAGCCGAAATATGACTAGCTTCTGCTTGTTCCGGGTGTTTGAGTACATCAATCACCTTCAAAGTATAAGGGTGATTGAGCGATCGCTCAAGTAGTTGATGCAAAGTTTCCAGGGTATTTTCTGTGGCTAAACTGTGACCAGAAACAAACAGCCTCAACACATATCCTTCGGTTGGTGTACCATTAGAATCAGATGCCAACGGTGTGGGATTCTGGGAGTCAGACCCAGAATCACTATCTTGGTGTGAAAATTTGGTTTGATTATCCATGGTTTTAAACCTCATAATGAGGTCATGATTTTTCCAAAGTTCTGGAAACGGTTGATCATAAGTTGCTAAAACCAAGGGATTGCCAACTTGATCACCAATCTGCACAGGTTGCCAAACCAGGTCTACCGTTTCAAAAATAGCATTCAGCAACGGCTGATATCGCCACACCGGAGGGTATGCTTCTACTGAAACTCTCACTTTCTGAGTAATTGGATCAATCCACCGGTCAAAACTCGCCGTATAACAAGGAACAAGAAAATGGGGGGGTTCAGGTAAACCTAAAATTTCCTGTAAAGCAGTACACAGATTTAGATGCCACCTAAGCTGTTTACTGTAGTCAATGGAATAAATTAGGTCACCACCCGGCGTAAAAAGTGCAATCCCTTTAAATAAATTAGGAACAGCCAAGGGGGTAAAACTCAATGATATGCGCTCACAGTTATAACTGTTTGCCAAAAACGACTCAGGTTGCCCAGGAGAGCAACCTTATTTAAGATTAGACCATTTATAGTGTATTTCAGAGTTCGGGCTAATGGTCAAAACTTTACACTTTTGTTAGACTCTACCCCGTAGCATCTGACTCATCTCGTTGGGGAAAGGCGACACATCCAGACAAATTTCCTCAGTGATGCGCCCCTCTTGATACAATTCATAAAGGGATCTGTTCATAGTCGTCATCCCTTCATAAGTATCTTTGAGCATAATCTGGTTAATTTCCTCATACTGATCCTTCATGATATACTCTTTGATTACATCGGTGTTGATGAGGATGTCATGGAAGGCGGCCCGCTTGCCATCTGTCGTCTTACACAACAGTTGAGCAATAATTGCGACCAAAGTTTCCCCCAGTGCGGTTTTAATTGATAACTGTTCCTCAGCCGAGAACATATCCAAAACCCGGGTTAGGGTCTTAATGGCGCTGTTAGTGTGGAGGGTTCCAGCTACCAAGTGACCTGTTGATGCAGCTTTAATGGCAATCTGCATGGTTTCCTTGTCCCGAATTTCCCCCACCAGCATCATATCAGGGTCTTGACGCAAAGCCCCCTTGAGAGCATTAAAAAACTTGAGGGTATGTCGTCCAACTTCCCGGTGTTTAATCAGGGATTTTCGGCTTTGGTGTACAAACTCCACCGGGTCTTCAATGGTGATGATGTGATAGGCGTAGTTTTTATTGATGTAATCAATCATCGCGGCCATGGTAGTAGACTTACCTGAACCCGTCGGGCCGGTAATCAACATCAACCCCTTGTGATAGTTACAGATTTTTTTAAAAACCTCGGGTAATTTCAACTGTTCTAGGGTGAGGATGGTAGCACCAATTAGCCGCAGCACCATCGCCGGACCACTGAGAGAGTCAAAAATACTAATCCGAATCCGCACAAAGCCTAAATCTGCGGCTCCGTCAAAGTCTAGGTTTTCCTGAAACTGATGGATTTCCTCATCGGTTAAGACCTCCCGTAGCCAACTCATAAAGCTATTAAGGTCTGTGACTGGCCAATCTTCTTGGGGGGTCATATCGCCTCGGTATCTCAGGCGAGGTGTTTCATTAACCCCTAAGTGAACATCAGATGCGCCTAACTCATCGGCGCGTTGGACAATCTCTCGCAAGGTTGGCTGTCCGGGGCTAGGTCCTGGTCCTCTGCTGGTAATTCCCACGGCGACGGGACTTGCTGCTTGGGCGGGTGCAGGTGGAGGGCTACTTTTCTGAGCGCCCGGTGCAGGTGGGCGAGGGGGTGCAGGTGGGCTAGGTGGACGCGGGGGGGCTGGGGGGCGTTGTGATTGTGTCATGGAATATCTCCGGTAGCTGGGAAACCGCCTAGCTATAGCTGGCGGCGGAAAGGCAATCTAGCCGATTCTTGTTTCCTGTGTGACTAAGGCTAACAAAGGAAGAAATTGGCAGCGATTTATCAGCTCTAACCATGATATTAATATTAGCGCCTATTTTGTGGTATCGCTAATGACAGAAAACGATTCCAGAAAATGACGATCGCACTTATGGCTAGTAAAAGGAAAGTTAACCAGTCTCCCCAACGGACATAAAGGGTTTGGCTATGGCGGCGGTAAATGATATGGTCATGGATTTCGTAGGTATTGATACCAGAAATCCATAAGGTGCGACCGTGGGGGTCGATAATGCCAGAATAACCTGTATTAGTAGCCCTAACTGTCCAGCGATCGCCTTCTATGGCGCGCATCACATCTTGGGCGTGATGTTGTGATAGCATCATAGTGGCATAATGAGCATCATTAGAGGCTGTTAGGATAAATTCCCCTCCTGCTGCTACTTGACGGCGGAAATGGTCAGCAAAGGCGGAATCGTAGCAAATTCCAGCGATCGCTTTTCCCCAACCAGTCTCAAATTTTTGTTGTTTTTCCCCGGCGACTAACCGCGCTTCCAGGGGTGACAGACGATTAATGACCCTTCCCAGAATGGCATCAAAGGGGATATATTCACCCAGGGGAACTAAATGAGTTTTGTCATATTGACCGATAATTTCCCCTTCACCATTAATGGTAAATAAACTATTAGTTAATCCCCCTTCGGTCTCGCCAAATCCCCCCACCCAAGCTATAACACCTTGTGGCAAAATCGCCTGATATAAGCTATAATTGTAGTGATAGCTGTCATGTCTGTTCCAGACAAAAGGCAAAGCGGTTTCGGGGGTTAAGACTGCATCGACACCCCGCGCCGCCAATTCTAAATATCCCCGCGTGTATCCATTTAAAGCCTGTCGAAAACCCTGGGGATTGAGTTTAATTTCATTAGGGATATTCCCTTGAATAACTCCGACTCTCAGAGAAGTTTCGGGGTCAGAATTTAGGGGAATATTGTAGAGACTCAATCCGATTAAATGAGCGATCGCAAATATTCCGACAGGAATTAAATAGAGTGACGATTTCTGCTGTTTATGTGTTAACCAGAGTTCAGCTACAGTCCCATTGACGACTAATATAGTAGCCACAACGGTATTAGGTCCAGAGATTTGACCCAAATGGAGAATCACCAAATTACCGAAACTTTGGGTTAAAGCGAGTGTTGACCACCACAGGGGACCCCCACTCCAAACGGCTTCTAAAGCACACCATAAAGCCGTCCCTATTAGGATTCTAATTAACGAGGTTTTAGCGCCGATATTTAATGGCATTAATTTCGCAAATAACCATCCCCAAACGATGACGATCGCTGTTCCCCAGAGGGTAATAAAAACCCAGGAAAATATAGCGATCGCCAAACTAGCCAACCAGGGAACTCCCAGACTGGTCATGGGGTGAATTCCGGTCATCCAAAACAGGGAAAAGCCATAATAGCCAACACCCCAACCAGCGGTTATTTCCCAGGGTATTCGTCCCCGTCTTTTGGCTTCCACCACCATAACCCACAGAGGAACAAAAGCCACCCAAGCCACTAGCCACCACCCCAGAGGTTCGGTAGCCAACCCCATCAATATTCCACTGAATAGAGACAGGGAGATATAGCGCACTTTTCGGAGGTTAAAATTAGCGGGTAACTTGAGGTTAAAATGTTCGACTGAAAGCAGTTTCATCTAGGAGTTAATAATTGGCGGAATTGGGGTTATATTCCATAACGCACCATGATATCGGGGATAATTTTAGGCTTTAACCGGAGGCGTTTCTAACATCAATTTAGAGCGTTTAACGGGTTCCGGTACATCAATAGGGTAATCCCCCGTAAAACAAGCGGAACAGAAAGTCGAGGGGTCTTGTTTAGTAGCATTTAGCATACCTTCCCAACTGAGATAAGCCAAAGAATCGACGCCTATTTGTTCTTGAATTTCCGCGACAGATTTAGTCGCCGCAATTAACTGGTCCTGGTTATCGGTATCAATCCCATAGAAACAGGGATGAGTGACGGGAGGCGATGAAATTCTCATGTGTACTTCAGTCGCACCAGCATCTCGTAAAGCCTTAACAATTTTACGGCTAGTAGTCCCCCTAACAATGGAATCATCAACCATAATTACCCGTTTTCCTTCCAGGACATCTTTCAGGGTATTCAACTTCATTTTAATACCGGACTCTCGCATAACTTGGGTAGGTTGAATAAAGGTGCGACCGACATAACGGTTTTTAATCAATCCTTCCGCATAAGGAATTCCCGACTGTTGAGAAAAGCCGATCGCTGCTGGGATACCGGAATCAGGTACTCCAATAACCATATCAGCATCAACAGAAGATTCAGTCGCCAGAACCCGACCAATTCTCATACGATAACTATACAAACTTTCTCCTTCGACGACACTATCAGGACGGGAGAAATAAATCATTTCAAAAATACACAATTTCCGCGCAGGTTTTTGACTCCAATGGAATGAGGAAATCCCCTGTTCAGTAATCCAAACCAATTCTCCCGGTTCAACATCTCGGAGATATTCAGCGCCAATAATATCCAAGCCGCAGGTTTCGGAAGCCAAAACATATCTTTGGGGATTAGTTCCCAAAGTTCCAATTACTAAAGGTCTGACTCCGTGTGGGTCTCGGACTCCCATTAAACCGACGGGAGTACCAATAGCCAAACTATATGCTCCCTCACACATTTGAAAAGCGGTAAGACTAGCTTCTAACCAATCTTTACCGCCATTAACTTCGGAAGCGATCGCCAAAGCAATTAATTCGGTGTCGGTAGTGCTGACAAAATCAAACTTCCGCCTACTCATTTCCTCCCGCAATTCAGTAGTATTAACTAAGTTACCATTATGAGCCACAGCCACGGGTCCCAGTCTAGTTTCGGAAACCGCAGGTTGAGCATTAACAATGCGACTAGATCCCGTAGTAGAATAGCGAGTATGACCTACGGCTAAATCACCTTTTAACTGTTGTAAAATAGACTCATTAAATACTTGGGAAACCAGCCCCATATTTTTATATAAATGCAGATTTTCTCCTTCAAAGGTCGCTATTCCTGCTGACTCTTGACCTCGATGTTGGAGAGCATATAGCCCAAAATAAGTTAATTTTGCCACATCTTGACCGGGAGCATAAACTCCAAACACACCGCAGGCTTCCTCTGGCTTATCGGGGATTAGCTCAGTGTGAAACTGGTCATCGGTCACATCGGACTTATTGGGAATCATAGTAATATTTAGATGTTGACTGAGTTGGTAAAAACCGAAAGAGATAGATAATTAATAACTGTCAATTACTAACTATCAGTTATCTCTTATGTCGGTAGTAGTTGCTCTAGCAGATGAGATGCGATCGCGAATAGGCTGAGGAATAAATCCCCCAAAGGGAACTTTAAGATAGACGACGTTCGATCGCATAATTATAGCGATCGGCGATTTCCGAGAGATTAACCTCAATTAAACCTGTGTGATCATCAGCTAGAATGTGCAAAGACGAGTCAACTGCAGTCACTGTACCCAAGGGATGCCAAAATTGGCGATCGCTCCCCCAGATTTCTTGCAGATAACCCTCCCAAGCCTGCTGGTGTTGAGTAGGAACCGAAACCAAAATCCTAGCTCCCCCCTCACCAAACAGGATCGTATCCCAGCGTTGCCCAGGATCTGAGGTTAACCCTAGGTTAATGGTAGCCCCCAATCGGTTGCCAATGCAACATTCTGCCAAAGCGATCGCCAATCCTCCCTCGGCGCAATCATGAGCCGAGCGCACCCAACCGTTACCAATTCCCTGGCGACAAACCTTTTGCACCTGAAGCTCCAAGTCAAAATCGACCCGAGGAGGTTTACCCGCCACCAGATTATGTACTACGGCTAAATACTCCGATCCTCCCAGGGTAATATAACTTGGATCCTCATCAGCCAACCAATTAGCCACCCCCAACAGATAAATCAAATCCCCTGGTTGTTGCCAACTCTGACCACAAGCTAGAGCCGGATCTGGCAATAATCCCACCATTCCCACCACCGGAGTCGGATATATTCCCTGTGGCTTTCCTTGCGCGTCCAGAGTCTCGTTATACAGAGAAACGTTCCCCCCCGTCACCGGAGTAGAAAACGCCTTACAGCCCTCAGAAATGCCCTTACAGGCTTGTGCTAATTGCCAATAACCAATAGAATTTTCCGGGCTCCCAAAATTGAGGTTATCCGTCACCGCCACAGGTTCAGCCCCGACACAGCTCAAATTCCGAGCCGCCTCTGCAACCACAGCCTTAGCGCCTTCGTAGGGGTCAAGATAGACATGGCGGGCGTTACAATCAACAGTCGCCGCCACCGCCGGCCAAATTTTACCGGGATTATTGCCAATGGGTTCTTGAGGACGCAACCGCACGACGGCCGCATCAGCCCCCCCCGGCACAATGATGGTATTGTTTTGCACTTGGTGGTCATATTGACGATATACCCAAGACTTAGAGGCGATCGATGGGGTATCTAGCAGATTCAATAAGACCTGATTCCAAGTTACCAGTTGATTTTCTATTTCTATCCCTGATGCTGTGGTGGGGGGTAAACTTTCCGGCGACCACGCCCAGGCGGTTTGGGCATATTCCGGGGGTTCTGACATCAATTCCCGGTGATAAATGGGGGTATTATCAGCTAAAGCTGTGGAGGGGATTTCGGCGGCGGTTTCACCTTTAAATAAAATCCGCACGATCGCTTCTGGAATGACTTTTCCGGCGACGACGGCTTGGAGTCCCCAACGATGGAAAATCTCAATTAATTCTGATTCCCGTCCCTTGTGGACTACAAATAACATTCTCTCCTGGGATTCGGATAATAAATATTCATAAGGAACCATTCCGGTCTCGCGCACGGGGATTAGGTCTAAATCTAGTTCGATACCGACTCCCCCTTTAGCAGCCATTTCGGAGGTGGAACAGGTGATTCCGGCGGCTCCCATGTCCTGGGCGGCGACTACAGTCCCGGTTTTAAAGGCTTCTAAGCAGGCTTCGACTAGGGATTTTTCTAAAAATGGATCTCCTACTTGTACAGCAGGGCGATCGGCTATGGATTCCTCGCTGAGTTCGCTACTCGCAAAACTTGCGCCTCCCATTCCGTCCCTTCCGGTGGTTGAACCTACATAAAGCACTGGGTTACCAATACCAGCGGCACCGGATTTGACTATCTCTGGGGTTTCCATAATCCCGATCGCCATGGCATTAACTAGGGGATTGCCATTATAGTGGGGGTCAAAGTAGACATCTCCGCCGACGGTGGGAACTCCAAAACAGTTACCATAGTTGGAAATTCCGGCGACTACTCCCAGCAAGATTGGCCGCGTCCTGGGGTCTTCTAGGGAACCGAACCGCAGGGCATTTAGTACGGCGATGGGACGCGCTCCCATGGTGAAAATATCCCGCAAAATTCCCCCGACTCCAGTGGCGGCTCCTTGGAATGGTTCGATCGCACTGGGATGATTATGGGATTCTATTTTGAAGGCTAGGTGGATCCCGTCGCCAAAGTCTACTACTCCGGCGTTTTCTCCTGGACCGACGAGAATGCGATCGCCACTGGTGGGAAATTGGCTCAGGAGAGGGCGAGAATTTTTGTAGCAGCAATGTTCACTCCACATTACCCCAAACATCCCTAATTCGGCTTTGTTGGGGTGTCTGCCTAGTCTTTGATAGATTTCCTCATACTCTTGGGGTTTTAAGCCTTCTGAGGCTATTTCTTCGGGGCTAAATGGGGATTCAGCAATAATGGACATAGTGGCGATCGCTCGGTCAGGATAACAACCAAACATCATAAGCCTAAATTA
>NZ_JARPLC010000007.1:40291-45746 GCF_032350395.1 Limnospira sp. PMC 289.06 | reverse complement strand
CATCATCCATCCATCCCCTCCTGTTGGGTTTCGCTGCGCTTCACCCAACCTACTGGGGATTTAGCAATCATCCACCTAGGGGCGATCGCTCGGTTAGGATAATAACCAAACATCATAAGCCTAAATTACATCATCCATCCATCCCCTCCTGTTGGGTTTCGCTGCGCTTCACCCAACCTACTGCTTAGTTGGGTTTCGCTGCGCTTCACCCAACCTACAATTAATTATTAACTACTCTGTTGGGTTTCACCCAACCTACTTAGTATAAGGGCTTGACCACAGTCATCGCATATCGTTCGGGGCTCAGGTAAGTTTTGGCAATTTCCTTTAATTCCGCAGCTTCTAGAGATTTAATTTGGTGGGGATAACTTACCGAAATCTCTGGTTTCGCTACTGTGAAATAATAGCCATATAACCCTGCTAATTGTCCCGGTGTTTCCGTTGAGAAGGCATAATCATTACACAGTAAACGCTTACAGCGATCGAGTTCCGCTGACGACATCGGAGTTTCCGCTAAATTACCTAAACACTCGCAGATTAGGTGTTCAACTTCTTCGATATTGTCAATATCTAAACAGGCATTAATTGTAAATAGACTCGACTCCCGCTGTAGGGAAAAACCGCTACTTATACAGTCTACTAACTGTCTATCTTCCCGTAATAATTGCACTAGGCGAGAAGTTCGCCCCTCTGCTAATAAAACCGATATCAGGTCCAGTCCGTAGCCATGTCGTATATTTTCAACTCCAGGTCCTGACCAAGCCATGGTGATCCGAGGTTGTTCTACATTAGGTAGTAGTAGTTCCTCATGGAGAATACCCCTCAGTTTAGGTTGATGATAACCGTTAGTAGTTGGGCATTCTTCCCGGTGGTAAAATGAGCCAAAAGCCTGGGAAACTAAATCTTGCGATCGCTTTTCTGAGACTCCCCCAACAATCACTACCGCCATATTTTCCGGTTGGTAGTGACAGCGATGAAACTGCCGCATTTCGTCAGGAGTTCGCGGCATCAAAGTCGCTTCCGTCCCCAAAACCGATCGCCCATAGGGATGATTACCATACAGAGTTTCCATCATCGCTTGAAACTCTATCCAATCTGGGCTATCCTGAGATTGGCGCAGTTCTTCTAACACCACCGAACGTTCTCGCACAAACTCATCATCAGGTATCGCCGCGTGCAGCAGTAAATCAGCCAGGGGAGACAGGGTTTCCTCTAAATACTGGGCGGCGCTGGTAATGAAAAAATGGGCATAGTCGTGGCTTGTAGCTGCATTAGCGACCCCCCCTCGGCTTTCAATTACCCAGTCGAACAAACCAGGGGCGATTTTTTCAGTCCCCTTAAAAATCATGTGCTCCAGAAAATGAGCCATCCCCGACCAAGGCTCTGGCTCCCTTGTGGCTCCTGCCCTAACCCAAACATCTACCACGACCACCGGTGTAGCTGGAATTTCTTGATGAATGACAGTTAAACCATTGTCTAGGGTGAAGACATTAGCGGGAAACGTTGCGATCGTTGACAGTTTAGACAACTTTTAATCTTTTAAACCCCCGTTAACCCTCTAGGTATATAATAATACCCCCAGCCGCCAAAAATTGAGTATTTTGATACAAAACAAAAAAACATCCCAAGCCAACTTTCAGCCTGGGATGATTGCCATTATATTTTTACGCCTATTTTTACACCCTAATGAGCAAGGCTACTGGAATGCTTCCCCTAACCATTAAAAGCCAAAACTAGGATCAGCAGCAGCAATAACAGGGGGGAACTGGGACATACCGAAGGCTAGGCTAGACGCGCCCACTTCCGCCAAAACTCGCAATCCGTCACCAAAGATAACTGGCTGGGCAGTCGTGAGGAAAGGTAAGGAAGCAGGTGCTTCAGCCTGGACAATAAATTCAGCATCCCCTGGTCCGATAAAGGGCAACCAGCGGGAGACATCAAAGAAGCCAAAATTACCGCCAGGGCCAGTTACTGTACTCGGTTCAGCCGGGAATGGGTTGCCGTTAGCATCCAGAATCACCGCCCCGGTTACTGGGTCACGCAGGGGACCGCTGTTTAACTGTCCGTCTTTATTCAGATCCAGGTAAACGGTTACACCTTCCAGGAGGGGTTCACCAACTTGGTAGGCACTGTCAATGTTAACATCGGTGAACACAAAGCCAGTGATACTATCTGGAACTCCAGGACCTCCGACCGGCGCGGGGGGAACGTTAAAGAAAAAGTCCTTTTGTGCGGCTTGACCACGACCCAAAGCCACATCAAAATCAGGATCAGGTCCGGTAGCTACCAAGTTACCAGGAGGATTAACCACCTCGACTGCAAAACTTTCTGTCAACAACCCAGGCTCGTTGGAAAGTACATAGTGTAGGTAGGGATTTTGGGCTAACTCCGCATCCGAGAAGGTGGGGAATCTCGCATCTACATCAAGGATGTAGAAACCATTGGCATCTGTAACCGCAGTTCTTCCGCCGCCAGACACCGTAATGCCAGGGATACCTGCTTCTCCGGGATCGGCAACACCGTTACTGTTTAAGTCGGAAACTACGAAACCGTAGATGCTTCCGGGAACTACAAAGCCCAAGTCCTGGGAGGTAACAGCACCGGCTGAAACAGTAACTAATTCTGGATCATCATTAGTGGCAACTAATCTATCTGCAAGGGGAGTTACACCACCTAATCCTGGGGGTACGTCGTTCCCAGGCAATAGGGGCCGCAGTTGGTAGGTTCCCGGAGTCAGATTATTGAAGGAATAAGAACCATCGGGACGGCTTACTGTAATAGGTTCGTTGGCTGTCCAGGCTCCGTTACCGTCTAAGTCAAGGAACAGAGGAATACCACCGACAAAAGGTTCACCAGAGTCAAAGCGACCATTAACATTGTTATCTACGAAAGTCTGACCTTGGATGTTACCCTTGCTGGTAATGGGGGGAACTGAAGGTACAGGGACATCGGGAGGCAAGTTAGCAATGGCAACTGGGCCTATGTTCTGGGTCGGATCGGCGGGAACGGTGAAAGGGAGGGGTAGGTTGTTCCCAGGACTGCTGACACTACCATCAGCAGGAGGGATTTGTTGCAGTTGGAACGGAGTACCGGCTCCTAAAGTCTGTAAATCAGTGATTACAAAGCTGCCATCCTGACCAGTAATGGCGCTCCGTTCACCTTGATCCGGTTGGTATATACCATCAAAAGGCGGCAAATCTGTGAATACCGCAGCATTAGCTATTGGCAGATCACCAGGATCGAATACGCCAGTGCGGTTGACATCTATAAAACTAGTACCTGTAAGGTTTGACATTAGCTTGAACTCCTCCACCAAAATGTTGGACTAAGACAGTTTTTGCAAGATCAAGTCTATGTTCCTTGACTTAATCCCAACAGAATACACTCGCTTGCTCTGAGTGCGTATTCTTAAGACCACATTGAATATAACAGCATGAGCCTAAGAAAATATACCAGACTTTTGAGAAAGATTGCAATTGGGTTGTGAATGGGGGACATCCTCATTTCCGCCCCAGGGGAGTGGTGGGCGCTCTAGGGCTACCCACTGTTCTTAACAGTCAACAACCATAACGGTTATGGTCTGACCTGAAAAAAACTATAACACTCCACTAATCCACTAATACGCATCTTGCAATTCATGGAAGTCTGGCGAGATATAGTCTTTCCGAAGTGGCCAGCCTACCCAATCTTCTGGCATTAAAATCCGCTTCAGGTTAGGATGGCCTTCGTAGACGATACCATACATATCATAGGACTCGCGTTCTTGGAAGTCCGCTGCCTTCCAAATCCAATAAACTGAGGGAACTTTTGGGTCGCTTCGGGGAACGAAAACTTTGACGCAAACTTCCTCTAGTTGTTCCACATTGTTCTGAACTTTGGCGAGATGGTAGGTGCTGACTAAATCTTCCCCTGGTCCCATATCATAGGCACACTGACACCGTAGATAGTTGAAACCATAGGCATATAAGGCAGTAGCTAGGGGAATTAAATAATCCCGGTCTACTTTAATCATCTCGACTCCCACATGATTGGGACCCAGAAATTCATGGTCAAATCCATTCTGACTTAACCACTGGGAGACGAGTCCGGCTTCAATGATGGGGGCTTCGGTTTCGGTCTCAGCCACGCTGTTCCTCCTTTTTCATGGGTTCGGTTTGTAGGGCGGGAGGCACAGGCATCCCGATCGCCTCGGTCAGTTGTTTCGGGGGGACTTGACGGGTAGTTGATTCTAAGTATTCCCCGGTTAAAATCGGTTCGACTACTTTCAGATTATGCGATCGCGTATAGTAGCGATGGGTCTGTTGGAGATTTCCCCGCTCCTGGAATGATTCGTTAGCGATTTTCTTGCGTAGTTTAATAATCGCATCAATGATCGCTTCTGGGCGAGGAGGACAGCCGGGGATGTAAACATCTACCGGGATCAGCTTATCTACCCCCCGCACTGCGGTGGGGGAGTCCATGCTAAACATTCCCCCGGTGACGGTACACGCTCCCATAGCAATCACATATTTGGGTTCCGGCATTTGTTCGTAAAGCCTGACCAACATGGGGGAATATTTCATGGTGATGGTTCCCGCCGTAATTAACAGATCCGCTTGTCTGGGGCTAGACCGTGGCACCAATCCAAAGCGATCGAAGTCAAACCGCGAACCAATTAGACCCGCAAATTCAATAAAACAACAGGCAGTCCCATAGAGCAACGGCCACAGACTAGATAATCTAGCCCAGTTGTAGAGATCATCAACCGTGGTCAGGATCACATTTTCCGACAATTCCTCAGTTACCTGGGGTCGCTCAATGGGGTTGATGATAGTTGTATTCGGTGAAGGACTTTGAGTTGTCATATTTTTATAACCTGTAATACCGTACCTATGACCATTCCAACGCACCCTTGCGCCATGCGTACACTAAAGCAATGACTAGGATGGTAATAAAGATGAGTGCTTCTATGAAGGCTAGTAGGCCTAACCTATGAAATGCTACCGCCCAGGGGTACAGAAATACTGTCTCTACATCAAAGATGACAAAGACTAGGGCAAACATATAGTAGCGGATGTTGAATTGAATCCAAGCCCCCCCTATGGGTTCACAGCCAGACTCGTAGGTTATGCGACGAGTGGCGCTTCTACTTTGGGGTCGGAGGATTTTGGAGGCTCCTAGAGCTAGTATCGGGACTAGGCTACAGATGATTAGGAAGCCCAGGAAATATTCGTAACCGTTCAGAAAAAACACAGTAGATCAGCAGAGTTATAGTTTTGGTAACCGGTTCTTTATATTATTGGATCACTTGTACCGATAAATCAAAGATCTGATCGGTTCAGTGGGACTAGATGATCGCGATCGCTCTCGTTGGATCTTAACAGAAATCCGCGATTATCGCCCTTACCAACAGGGCTGAACCTGTTGACTGGCTTTTGGGGATTTTGGGGATTTTGGGGACTGTTGAGATTTTTGG
>NZ_JARPLC010000007.1:0-40282 GCF_032350395.1 Limnospira sp. PMC 289.06 | reverse complement strand
GTATTTTGGGTATTTTGGGTATTTTGGGTATTTTGGGTATTTTGGGTATTTTGGGTATTTTGGGGATTTCGAGGATTTTGGGGATTTTGGGGATTTCGAGGATTTTGGGCGATCGCCACAGATTGATTTAACTTTGTCAGGTTCTGTAATATTATGTAATAGACTTTTAATAATTAACTCCCCGACCGTCCGTACTATGAGTGAGCCAGCCACTGAAGTCAAATCCCCAGACCGATATGAATGTAACGCCTGCGGTTACGTCTATGAACCCTCCAAAGGCAGTTCTACAGGCAATATTCCCCCAGGTACTGAATTTGAAGATCTGCCAGCTAGGTGGCGTTGTCCCGTTTGCGGTGCGCCCCGTAGCCAATTTAGGAATATTGGCTCCTCCTCCGGTCCGTCTGGATTTGAGGAGAATCTCGGGTTTGGTCTGGGAGTCAATACCCTAACCTCTCAACAGAAAAGTCTTCTCATTTTTGGCGGGCTGGCTTTGGCATTTCTGTTTTTTATTAGTTTGTATGGTTTACGTTAAGGGATTTAACCAGATTGAATCAAATGCAGTTCCCTAAATTTTTGAAAAAATTGGCGATTTTGATAGCTGTGGCTTTGTTCTGTGCAAGTTGTGACTATCTGCCAGATGTTAGCTATAATCCTTGGGAATTAGTCCCGGTGGCTACAGATGCCAAGTTATTTGATATCGATTTTGTCGATAACTCCGATCATGGTTGGATTGTCGGTAGCAATGCCACTTTGTTAGAAACTTACGATGGGGGTAAGACCTGGGAAACTAAACAGCTAGATCTCGATGAACCTAATCTTCTGCTGACCTCTGTTAGCTTTAGTGGCTCGGAGGGATGGATTGTCGGTGAGCCTTCTGTACTTCTCCATAGCACTGATGGCGGTAAGTCCTGGACTCGCATCGCCCTCAGCAATAAACTCCCCGGCGCTCCTAATAATATTGTCGCCCTCGGACCTAGTGCGGCGGAAATGACTACTAATGTCGGAGCCATCTATCAAACTAAAGATGGCGGTAAAACTTGGCAAGCTATGGTAGAAGATGCTGTGGGGGTGATTCGCAGCTTGTCTCGCTCGGAACAAGGCGAATATGTTACCGTTTCGGCTAAGGGTAATTTTTACTCGACTTGGGAACCGGGACAGACCTCTTGGACTCCCCACATTCGCTATAGTTCTAAACGCCTAGAAAAAATTGGCTTTGGTCAGGATAACCGCCTGTGGATGTTAGCGCGCGGCGGTGAAATCCGATTTAGCGATCCTAATGATCCTGAAGAGTGGAGTGATCCTATTAAGCCAGAGTTTTCCACCAGTTGGGGATTACTCGATTTGGCTTATCGTACCCCAGAGGAGATTTGGGTCGCTGGCGGTAGTGGAAACCTTCTCTGTAGTTTTGATGGGGGTGAAGCCTGGCAAAAAGATAGGGAAGTTGAAGATATTCCCTCGAATTTTTACCGCATTGAGTTTATCAGTCCTGAACGGGGATTTATACTCGGTCAACGGGGAACATTACTTAGATACACCGGAAACACCTCAGCATCTAGTTGAGAGCAAAACCAGCCTTTAAAAAATGTTGGTAAAATTGGCTTGTTATCAGTGACTCTCTACCCTATTATAATATGATTGAGAGTCTGTAAGTTGTGGATTTGTTAACAGGAGAGACTTAAATGGCAGGTACTACTGGTGAGCGTCCGTTTGGTGACATTATTACAAGTGTCCGTTATTGGGTGATTCATAGTCTGACAATTCCGGCTTTGTTTATTGCTGGATGGTTATTTGTCAGCACCGGATTGGCTTATGATGCTTTTGGTACACCTCGCCCTAATGAGTATTTTACTCAAGAGCGCCAGGAACTACCGATTATCACTGAACGCCAAGATAGCAAGACACAAATTGATCAATTTATTGGTAAGTAGATCCAGGAGAACTTAAAAACATGACGAATGCAAATCAAAACCAACCGATAACTTATCCGATTTTTACGGTTCGCTGGTTGGCTGTACACACCCTGGCTGTTCCTACAGTTTTCTTCCTGGGTGCGATCGCCGCTATGCAGTTTATTCAACGATAGGAGACATACATGGATCGTAGTCGTAACCCCAATAAGCAGCCTGTTGAACTGAACAGAACCTCTCTGTATCTGGGCTTGCTGTTGATTTTTGTCCTGGGTATCCTGTTTTCTAGTTATTTCTTTAACTAACTAGAAGTACCATTATACCTTGGAGATATTTACCCTTTTCCCCAGTAATTTCAATTTTGAATAGAGAGGTATAAAGCTGTGTCTGGAGATGCTAAACTTCCCCTTTGGTTAATCGCCACGGTAGCCGGAACTGGTGTTCTGGTTGTGGTTGGTCTGTTTTTCTATGGGGCTTACGTCGGTGTTGGTTCTGCACTCTAATTTAAGAACCATAAAATCTGAGTGTTAATACTCAAGTGTTGATAATATCCCACTCGTTTTGGGTGGGATTTTTATTGAATTAAGCACAGGATTTGCTCATCAATTTATGAACATAATTACTGGAATTGGGCTATTAGCGGGGATGCTGACGACTATTGCATTTCTTCCCCAAGCAATTAAGACCTGGAAAACTAAATCGACCCGTGATGTCTCCCTGGGAATGTTCGTAATTTTCTGTACCGGGGTATTTTTATGGATTGTATATGGAACGCTGATTAAAGATCTACCGATTATCCTAACTAATGTGGCGACTTTGGTATTGGCTTCGACTATTTTGTGGTTTAAGTTAAAATATCACTAATCTGGATATGCTAAATCTGATCACCCTAATTTTTATACTGTGACTGTTACCCAATTCGCGCGCGAACGTTTATTATTTACTCCAGCTACACCGGAAACTAATGCGGTTCCGGTGATTTTGGCTTTCCCCAATGAATACAGTGTGGGAATTACTAGCCTAGGTTATCAGATAGTATGGGCGACTTTAGCACTTCGTCAAGATGTACAAGTTAGCCGCCTGTTTACGGATCTGAGTGAACCTCTACCAAATAACCCAGAATTATTAGGGTTTTCTCTGTCGTGGGAATTAGACTACAGTAACATTTTACAGCAGTTGGAAGATTTAGGGCTACCAAGACGATCGCACTCGCGCGATAATCAACAACCCCTAGTTTTTGGCGGCGGACCTGTCCTCACGGCTAACCCAGAACCCTTTGCTGATTTTTTTGATGTGATTTTACTGGGAGATGGTGAAGATTTAATACCTAATTTTATCAGCGCCTATCAACAGGTTAGACAAGCCGACCGACAGACTAAATTACGCCACTTAGCACAACTTCCGGGAGTTTATATCCCTAGTTTATATGAGGTGAAATATCACAGTGCTGATGGGGCGATCGCTTCTATTAAACCTATTGATAGTGATATTCCCCCCCAGGTGCAAAAACAAACCTATCGCGGAAATACTCTATCAGCTTCCACCGTAGTCACGGAATTGGCGGCTTGGGAAAATATCTATATGGTGGAAGTGGTTCGCAGTTGTCCCGAAATGTGCCGTTTTTGTTTGGCTAGTTATTTGACTTTACCTTTCCGGACGGCGAATCTTGAATCATCTTTAATTCCGGCAATTAATCGGGGTTTAACTGTCACTAAAAGGCTGGGTTTATTGGGGGCTTCGGTGACTCAACATCCCGAATTTAACGAATTGTTGGATTATCTGAGTCAGCCAGAATATGATGATGTGAGATTGAGTTTGGCTTCAGTTCGCACCAATACGGTGACGGTGAAACTAGCGGCTACTTTGGCGAAACGGGATACTCGTAGTATTACTATAGCGGTGGAAAGTGGTAGTGATCGCCTCCGTAAAATCATCAATAAAAAACTAGATAATGATGAAATTATCCAAGCTGCTATTAATGCCAAAGCCGGAGGCTTAAAAAGCCTTAAACTCTATGGTATGGTGGGGATTCCGGGGGAGGAATCAGAGGATTTAGATGCCACAGTTGCTATGATGCAGGAGATTAAAAAAGCCGCCCCTGGTTTACGTCTCACCCTCGGTTGTAGTACCTTTGTCCCGAAATCTCACACTCCTTTTCAGTGGTTTGGAGTTAATCCAGCAGCCGAAAAAAGATTAAAGTTTTTAGAGAAAAAACTGCGCTCGAATGGGATGGATTTTCGCCCGGAAAGTTATCGATGGTCGGTAATTCAGGCTTTAATTTCCCGAGGCGATCGCCGTTTATCTTATCTCTTGGAAAAAGTCCGCCATTATGGGGACAGTCCCGGAAGTTATCGGCGAGGGTTTAAGGAATTACGCGGACAGCTTCCCCCAATAGATTTTTATGTTAATCAAGACTGGGAATTAAACCAGGTTCTCCCCTGGAGTCACCTCCAAGGACCTCTACCAGAAACAACTCTTAAAAAGCACCTCAATGATTCTCAAATTTGGGCTAGAGACAAGTTATCTCAGGCGACAAAAAACTGAGAAATATCTTCTCCACACTCATCGGCTAAGTAGAAAAGGGCACGAAATCGCATCGCCACAACTTCCTCATAAAAAGGGTTTAATTTGCAGAGGGGGGGAATTTGTAAAACTGTACGCCCAAACATTTTGATAGTGCGTTCAAAGGGGCATTGTGCGGGGATTAAATTGCAGATTAACCGGGCTGTTTTGGGATTTTTGACTTGAATATCGAGCCGGGTTTTGATGGGTTTTAAGATGAAATTTGGCTGGGTATTTAAGTTGAGTTGATTCATATCTCCTATGGCTCCTCCTCGGTTGCTATAGATTTAATTTAGCAAGGCGATCGCTATAACGCCAGGGTTTACTTATATAAATTTTTGATTATGATTATCAAAATTTATACATATCCCGCCGAGGAAGTAGCCACCGCCTGAAACCTCTTACCTAACAGGGTTTGGTGTTACCCGGTTGGGTGGGTGGTTATTTTCTATCAGCAAAGTAGGTTTGGAACATCTCCAGAGCTACCGGAGCCGCCGCCTTAGAGCCAAAACCGCCATTTTCCACGACTACAGCAATGGCAATTTCTGCTTGATCCGCAGCACCAAAAGCCACATAAACCGAGTGCGATCGCTGTCCCCAAACCTCAGAAGTTCCCGTTTTTCCGCCAGTTAAAGGGATACTACCACCATTCATTACCTGAGCGGTTCCATACTGGACCGTAGCAACTAACCCCTCTCGAATTTTTTTAATCGCATCAGGAGCCAATCCCGTGGGTACAGGTTGGGTAGCGGGAGTATTAGTCATCGAAGAGAGTAAATGGGGTTTAACTCGCTGTCCACCATTGGCGATCGCCGATACCATCACCGCCAACTCCAGAGGGGTAGCTAGTACCGACCCTTGACCAATAGACATCGTGACAGTATCCCCCAAATACCAGGGTTCCCCAAAGATTTTTTCCTTGTCTTCCGGCGTAGGAACCCATCCACTAGATCCCTCCGTTAACCCCAACAATGTTAAATCCGTAGTACCAATCCCGAAATTTCTAGCCCATTTAGCCATGGTTTCCGGGCCAATGGCCATCCCCAGGCGATAGAAAAAGGTATTACTACTAAAGGCTAAAGCATCCCGAAACCCAATTATCCCAAGCCCGCCACTATGTTCTTTAAAGGCAATCCCACCAATAGTAATTGAATCTGAGGTCGCAATTACCGAACCTGGACTAAAATGGCCAGAAGCCATACCAGCAGCAGCCGAAACAATCTTAAATGTACTTCCGGGGGGATATCCCTGTAAGGCGCGATTCAGAAACGGATGGTCTAACCCTTGGAGTTCTTCCCATTGTTGGGGGGTAATGGGGCGAGTAAATAAATTAGGGTCAAATCGTGGACTACTCGCCATTGCTAACACTTCCCCAGTTTTCACATTCAGGGCTACTGCTGCTCCCCGTCGCTGTCCCAGAGCCTGTTCCGCCACTCTCTGCAGATTGATATCTATGGTTAGTTGTACGTCTGTACCCCCTTGAGAGGATTTCTCACCAAAGATCCGCAGTTCCTCGTTTTTGGCATTCACTTCCACCAAGCGAGCGCCCCACACTCCCACTAAATCTTTATTGGCTAAGGCTTCAATCCCCAACTGTCCTACTACCATGCCCATTGGCCAATCGGGGTTAGCTTTTAATTCTTGTAGGTTGGCTTCCCCAATGTAGCCAACTACTTGAGCTGCTAAATTACCGTGGGGATAGTGGCGACTCGACTCCATCCTAATTTCCACCCCGGACATCTTCTCGGCATTTTCCGCTAACCAGATAAAGGCTTCTGGAGTCAGATGATTGCTAATGCGGACTGAGGTGGCGG
Source organism: Limnospira sp. PMC 289.06 (assembly GCF_032350395.1). Classification (NCBI taxonomy): domain Bacteria; kingdom Bacillati; phylum Cyanobacteriota; class Cyanophyceae; order Oscillatoriales; family Sirenicapillariaceae; genus Limnospira; species Limnospira sp. PMC 289.06. Next base: position 33,999 of record NZ_JARPLC010000007.1, on the reverse strand, counting down.
ATTGGTAGCCGATGCGTTCTAGTTCGTTTAAAATGCTGTGTGCTGGTACATCGAGTAACTCACTCAGTTGGTTAGCCGCTTGTTTCCACTGTTCTGGGGTCTTTTCCCTTGGCCAGAAAAAAACCCCCCGCACTTGGTGGTTATCGGCTATGGCTGTACCATTGCGATCGAGAATTCGACCCCGATTTGAGGGGACTGGAATCAGCCGGATACGGTTGTCTTCCGCTCTCAGTCGGTTTTCTGCTCCCTTCACCAGTTGCAGTTGTACCAGCCGATGAACCTGCAAACCTATCAATCCTGTGGCTACCAGCATTAATAGTAAAACACGATACAGCGGTCGCGGCGCTTCCTTGCGGACAGTCGGGCGATCGCTACTAGTAAAATGGACCCTAGGGTTAAAAGACAGTTGACGCACCATAGACCTTGAAATAAATCTCTGATACAACATACTATTTTTTGGGCAAGTTAGTACCTATTCCCCAAGACACCAAGCCACAATTAACCCCACAAATGCTAACCCAGTCCAATTCGGTAGGTGTAGCCAATTAAGAAAGCTCAGAGGGTCTAGCCAAAATGTCTCTGTTAGCAGAATGCTCAGAATTAGCGCGATCCAGGTAAGTAGTACAGCCATAGCTTAGATCCTGAGTGCATATCTAGGATATCTGTTGACTAGATTTTAACATTAGCATGGATCTCGGCTTCCTGAGTCGGTCTCTACTCCGGCTATGCTATTTTTTTTTAAACTACTAAGGTTATATCATCTAACAGCTTTTGTGTGCCGATAAATTGCTTGACATCTTTAGCTACCCTTTCACAAATACTATCAACTGACTCGTGGCGGTTTGGTTTTCCTGAAGCACTCCACAAAGTCCGCTCCATACCATACATTTCCTGTTGCTCATTAACGGCTTCCGGGATACCATCGGTATATAAAACCATCACTTCTCCTGGATTGACTTTCACCTCTAGCTGATTAATAAAATCTGAGATATTTTCTTATAAACCTATCAGAAACCCTAAGTCCATTCTATCAATTTGTTCGACTTCTCCATGGTTACGAACTACAATTCAACTTTCATGCTGTCCGGTTAAATGAAATTTATCATCTGGAAATGTTAAAAAAGACAGGGTTAAATTTTTATAGTTTCTCATCGGCATACCATTACTATAAATTACCTGGTTAATTCCATTTAAAAACTTTACTTGATCGGCTTATGGTCAGGCTGATTAAGTCCGAGCTGCTGTTGGTGTCATCAGCATTAACACCTTTCTAAACCATGTCCGGTTACATCACCAATACCTACTGTTGATCTGCCATTGGACTCTAGTATTATCTCATAATAATCTCCCCCAACTTCGTCCGCTGGCTCCATAAATCCGGCTGCCTCCAAGTTAGATATTTCTGCTAATTATTCCGGTTTCGGTAAAATCATGTATGGCAGTTTTTGAGCTACTTTTAATTCGGTTTTCAGGCGAAATTTTCGGCTTTTAAACCTTGGTTTAGAGCCGCAATTTATGATAAAATTTGGCAGGTTTTTGGTTTTCATTAATGTCAATCCCCTAATTTCATAGATAATATTGCCTTGTTTTTCCACAATAATAGCTGCTCTCAGTTCTCAGGTAATACGGGGATCGCTTACTTGAATTTATAGATAATTAGACACCATATTTTCACATTGTAAGGCTCTATAATAGGGAGGATTGATAACTCTTGATAATTGATTACTTCCCCCTTGATTAATATAATTATTTAGCTGGAAAGTATGGTTTTATAAGTCTCTCACCTCCTCAAGTGAGAGTAAATATTCGGTGGTTTTGTTAAAATAAATTAGCTCGCCATTCGGTGCATAAATAGCTACTCCTACCGGAATAACGTTTAAAAATTTGGTGAGTCTATTCATTGAGGGTGGTTAAATCTTGAAATGACTGCTGTACTATCATTTCTTTGCAGATATAGGGACAGTTTCCAGTCTCCTTTGGCTACATTACTGGCGACGATATTGAGGCGGGAAATTGGCAAAGTAATCCACCTAGCTGTTATCATACCAATAATAATTGCCACAATCATCGCACCAACAGGTTTAATAGTAGTGCGAATATTAGCGTTGATTTCGGACATAAAATCTGACTCTGGTACAACTACAACAATCAGCCAATCTAAATTATACTCATCCTGTAAAGGTCTAACTTTCACAAAGTACAGATTTTCATTCAATCGCAACTCATTATTTTGGTTACTCCCTAGAGTTTTGAGGTCGCCAAATGTATTAAATAAATCTTTAGCCGTTGCTTGATTAATGGGATTATTGCTTTGGTAACCATTCATTAATTCTCGGCGTTCTTCTTCATCAATGGTCAAGGGTAATTCTCAGGTGGAAGTTGCCAAGAAAGTCCCGTCACGTTTGATAATAAATGCTTGTCCAGACTTCCCAATACTAAGGCTATGGAGAAATTCCGAAATATGATCTAGACGTAAGGTTGAAATTAATACACCTTGGAAGTTATTACTATCATCATAGACTGGATAAAGATGGCTTAAAAGTAGCGTGGGTTATAAGTAGGAGATATAAACATCACTCCAGATGGCTTGACCAGCTTCTTTGGCTGTGATATAAATGGTGTGCTTGCGTGGGTCTGCGTTCTCGACTATGGCTTGTACAGTAGTGCGATCGCTTTGGTCATTAGTATGATAATAATAGAAGCTAAAATCTGTCTCTGGTTCGATAATATTAATCATATTCTCCAAATCCTAACTCGATCGCATCCAGTTTTTTTGGGTTTATCTTAGCCGGAATTTCTAGGTATAATTCTAGGTTTTGGTAAATGCGATCGCTTACTTCTTCGATTAATTGGTTCGCTAAATCGGCGATCGCACTTTTTCCTGTGCGGAACGATAAATAACCCACCAATCCGGTCGCTCCCACTACTTGGACTACAAATGGCACAATTAAAATTGTACTAATAGAGGTATTTCCGAATAGTGTTATAATGGCTTGGTTGAACTTTTTAACCAGCATAATATTTGCAGATAAAAGATTAGGATAATCACAATTTGGCTGCAGTATATCTTCAGTATTGAATCGGTAATTTTCAAAAATAATTAACTTTAAAATACCATAAATTTTGGCAATTACCACCCTGTAAATAAACCTGGATATTGATGGTATATTTAATCAAAAATTATCATGGAAATTGAGCATAAAATCCCCCCCAAAACTGGCTTATGTAGAGGGGGAATGATAGTTTAGCTGATGGTTTGTTCCGACTCGATTTTGTCTAATAGCGCCACCACTTCTCGCTCAAACGCTACCTTAGCGCGGTTAGTTTTACCGCCAATATAAAGCCTGTCACCCTGTTGGAGTCCCCAAATTTGGGAATGAGATACATAACTCATTAATACACTAATCATCAGTAATCCAAATCCTAAATAAACAATCGGAATACCTGGATCAGCTTTAATTTGCAATCCTGTACTTCCCACCACCTCATCAACATAGAGGGTGACACCATTGATGTCAATAGACATACCCTCGCGGACTGTTGAGGCTAACTGACCATCATTGTCATAAATTAACACTGTTCCCTGTAAATCTTTCGCCAGCAGGGAGACTCCCTCACTCAAATCAGTTTTGGTGGGAACCCAAGTTCCCCAAATGCGACCTTTTCCCCCAGTGTCTAGTTGCGCCATTGGTAGTTGTAGCACCGGAGAACGATTGATCCGAACCCGCACCCCAGCAATTCCCCAATCAGCTTGATAAAAGGTGATACCATCATAACGTAGGGGTTTATTAACATGAATAGTTTGGCGATCGCGTTCTTTTCCCTCCCGGTCTACTACCGACAAATCAGAATAAAATTGATCGATAGTTCCATCTGGTGTATAATCAATCCAAAAGCGATTGACTTTAACCGCCCAATCTTGGGGCATTTTAGACTGAGAAAACGGCCCCGCATCTAGGATATTTTGAATCCCAAATAGATTCCCACTAGGGACAAGTTCTTGAGCTATAAAACCCGTCATTGAACCCACAATTGAACCCGCCAAAATAATCAACATACTAGCGTGAACTACAATGGGTCCAATCCGGCCAATTATACCTCGGCGAGCATAGAGTTTATTTCCCTCTTGAAAGACTAGATAACGACGGCTTTCTAAGGTCTGTTTGAGATGGTCTAGGGATACATTGTTTACCTCGGCACTTAAAGCCAAGTTTTTAAACTGTTTTTCCTTGTCGTAATATTGCCAACGTTGTGCCGATTTTAAGGTCGGTAACTGACGGGTGAAAGTGCAGGCTGTCAGACTAGAGCCAAAGACAATTAGGATTGATAAAAACCACCAAGTCCGGTAAACATGATCTAACCCTATAAATAGTAATACCTTCCAGGTTAAAAAGCCAAACAAAGCCGGATCTTCTGGGTAGTTAGCTTGATAAAAGGCGGCGGACTGTCCCTGTTCTATAACAGTTCCAGAGATGCTAAAAATGGCGATCGCTAACAATAAAACAATCGCTAATCGCAAATCCGCCAACACCGGAACTAATTCTTTACGGACAAATTTTCTGGGTGCTGTTCCCCAACTATAAAGTTTAGAGAAAACCACATCTTTAGCAGTCATAATTAAATCAAGATTTTACAAAAGTTAACTAGGCGATCGGAGCCAGTCGGTACAACAGAGAAAACACCCCAAACCCTACCAGCAAAACACCACTAGCGGGAGTAATCCAACCCGACCACTGACGCAAAGCCAGCAACCTTTTAATAGTAGCCGTAAATGTACCCGCCAAAATCAAGGGAGCCACATAACCCACAGCGTAAGACAGCAGCAACGCCCCCCCCAGAAGGACATCGCCAGTGGTAGAAACCCAAGCCAGAATCGTCGCTAACACCGGGGTACTACAGGGAGAAGCCACCAAACCAAAAGTTAACCCCAACAGATAAGAACGCGCAGAATGGGGGAGCTTTTCAGGAATCCACCCCATGGTATCAAAAGCCGGAAGTTGCAGGGGTAAGGCTTCTAAAAGGTTCAATCCCATCAAAATGGCGATCGCACTCACCACAATCGGTAAACCCCAGCCAATCTGACCATAAACTTGTCCCACCAGAGACGCAAAAACCCCCAATCCCGCTAAAGTAGTTGCTAGTCCCAAAGCAAACCAGGTAGACTGAATAGCTGCTGTGGTGCGATTTTGGTTTTCATATCCACCAATATAGCCAATCGTAATCGGTAACATAGACAGCATACAGGGGGTCAGACTGGTTAGCAAACCAGCAGCCAACAGGATGAGAATGCTTGGCCATCCCACATGGGTTAGTTGTTCGCGCACTAGGGTATTAGCAAATTGTGCAATTTCATAGAGTTGTGTTTGTAGGGTTTCGCTCATGAGATCAAATTGATGAGTTTGGGAACTATCAAAAATTGTAACGTTTTTTTAGCCAGTCCAGATCTCAAATCCAACTCCTACAGATCGCACAGCCACCGAGAAATAGATGCTACTTGATTTTCTCGATTCAGATTAGCGGCATTATTGAGCGTCCCATTTTCTAGTTGCTCCCCAATTTCCCAAGAAGGTATAAGGAGAATATCCCACTTGATATAATGCTTGTCGAATCCGATTTAGTGATGCTTGTGCTGTTTGACAATGTTCATCAGCTCCCGCTGGTTCTATGGCTCCTTTCAGTTCACCTAAAGCTAGGATAGATTGTACATTATTAATTCCCATTAGTTCGGATTTTTTACATACATATATCACTACCTGCAAAGGGGTCTAAAATTTTGCCTTGAGTCAATCCATATTTTGCAAATAACAGTTGAACTAGAGATGCGGAAAAGGCTTCCTTATACTTATACCAACGATAAATAGGTTGAGTTTTTTTCGCCTGAAAACTGACTAACAGCCTGGTTAGTGATGGTTCGATTAAAAATTTGTTTTGAAAGGAATTATGTAATTGTTGATCAAGATGGTTAACTTCCCGGATATCTGCTATGTTTTCGACTGCCTTTTCTCCTGATGAGTTATAATTAGAGATTCCCCACATTATCTAAACCCTAGAAACTGCCACATTGCTGACAGACTCAATGCCTCTAATCATACAAGATAGAGGCATAACCCCAGATACAAAAAACAAGTATGCTTCCAATGAGTTATCACAGAGAATAAATTTAGTTTTGACAACTAAAACATAGCGAATTTCTTGATGTTCTAAAATCAGAGAATTAATCATTGATTCTAGGGGGTCAATGGAAAATGACTGCTCGGAAACGGTAATCATACTTCCCATTAAGTTCCCTAAAATCCCTAGAAAACTACTCAGTAAAATATTGCCAACTTCTGTCAAAACTTCACAGGCAGAAATATTCAGATGTTCAATAGGTTGTCTCGAATTGTGTCGGAGTAAATTAGTTAACATTACTGCCACGGGATAGTCAAGAAGTATTAAGGCATCTCCCGACAAGGAACCAGACAAAGTTTGACGGACATTAGCCACCTCATTAGCAAAGCAGTCAGCAAATTCGGTTTTACATTTACTCAGAGGATACAGCCAAACATTAGAAACATCCAAAATCACCGGACATTGAATTAATGCTGACAAGGAACTTGCTGGTCGTCTGGATAATATCATATTGATAAATCCAATGAGCGCATTCTGTTGTTTTTCTGTGAGCAGCATCACGAGAACTCCCAAACCCTAAAGAACATTTAAATTTATAAAGCATCTACGATCGCCTTAGCCATCTGATTAAGGGGAATACTGCGATCGCTCAAACCAGCTTCTACAACTGTTCTAGGCATCCCATAGACCACACAGCTTTCCTCAGCTTCCGTAAAAACCGAGCCACCGTGGGACTTAATCCAAGCGGCACCTTGTTTACCATCAGATCCCATTCCAGTCATAACCACACCCAAAACCCGGTCTTTATAGATCTCCGCCGCCGATTGAAACATCACATCCACCGATGGACGGTGAGGTAAATCAAAGGGTTTAGTGTGCAAATGGACAATTACATTTTGATCATGATTGCGTTTAAAACTCAGATGGTGTCCAGCCTGAGCAATTAGCACCTCACCTGGGCGCACCACATCTCCAGCTTGAGCCTCTTTAACATCAAGAGAACAAAGACGATCTAGGCGTTGGGCGTACATATTAGTGTATCCCACAGGCATATGCAAAACCACCACCACCGGAACTGGCAAATTTTCCGGCAATTGAGGAATTAAGAACGCCAAGGCTTGAGGGCCCCCTGTAGAAATTCCGATCGCCACCAATTCAATTTTTCCTGAACTAATAGGAGGGCGAGGTAATGGTGTTGATGAAGGAAATTCATGAATATTAGTGAGACATTGAATAGGGACAGTCGAGGCTGTTTTCACTTTCGCGATTAATTCATCACTAATATCAAACATTTTTTCCGTAGCGAGGGCCGTAGGTTTATGGACAAAATCCACCGCCCCAGCATCCAAAGCCGCCAGAAATTTCTCGCCTCCTTCATTAGCAATACTGACCACAATCACTGGTAGGGGACGGCGTGCCATTTGGTGTTTAATAAACTCCACACCGTCCATTTTAGGCATCAATAAATCCAAGGTAACGACATCCACCTGGTCGCCCAGCTTTTCAATTTTTTCCAAAGCATCCGCACCGTCATGGGCGACATCAACGACCTCAATAAAGGGACTACGAGACAGCATTTGTCTAATCACCTTACGGACATATGCTGAATCATCTACAATCAAAACTCGAATAATATTTTTCATCTCATGGCTCCTCTGTAGCTCTATATTTTATATTATATCAGGTCAGTTAACGTTTTTTTTGATAGGCAAATGCTTGCCTAATATCCACCAATTTAAAATCAGTTTCAAACTTTAACAGGGACTCAGATGCACTCACAAATAAATAACCAGATTCTGCCATTCTTTCCGAGAGTAGTTTGACAGTTTTCTGGATGGATTGATCGGAAAAATATATAAAAATATTTCGACAAAAAATAAAGTTAATATTTCTAAAATTAGCCATTTCATGAGGGCAAGTAATATTGGCAACTTGCCAAGTAATTCGCTTATGAATACTCGGTTTAATCCGCCAATTATTACCTTCTTTGTCAAAATATTTGTCCTGAATTTTAGGAGGAGTTGCCCGAAATGAATATTGTCGATATAGTCCCTCCTTAGCCTTACTAATTGACCGAGGTGAAGCATCAGTACCGTAGATATTAATAGGCACTTTGTCAAACCAACCAGCCTCTTCTAAAGCCATGGCAATTGAGATAGGTTCCTCACCAGTCGAACAAGCCGCACACCAAATTTGAATAGGTCTAAAAATCGGCCAATCATCAGATTTAGAACCACCTTTATATTTGTCTATTAATGATGGCAACAACACATCAATCATCACCCTAACCTGGTCAAATTCCCGCCAGAAGAAAGTTTCCGAAACCGACAGGGCATCCATCAGGCATTTCCACTCACCATCAGCATCAGGATCATATTTTAGTAGATAATAGTAATCCAAAAATGAATCAAAATTCTTGTCTACTAATCGAGGATAAACCTTATCTGCCAACAGATCCCTTTTTCTAGATTCGTAGTACAAACCAGTTCGTTCGTGAATTAAATCTCGAAGAATAATAAATGTACTTTCCGATAGTTCTAGTGAGTCTGGGCGAAATGACATAGATCACATATAAATCCTGAGAATTAAGCATAAAATCAGGGGTAGAGTTAACAATGGACAACTATTAACTTCCCCATTCTATGGACTATTTTAAGAAGATCGTAGACCTCGATGAGCGGCGCGACGAATAGCCGGATATGGGTCAGTGCGAGCGAGTTTAGCTAATTTTTCATCGCAACTGTGATTTCCCAGATAAACTAAAGCGGTGACAGCGGCCAGACGGACATTTTTATCAGCATCATCCAAGGCTTCAATCAAAAACTCGGAAGCTATGGGATGCTTAAAACGCTTGAGAACCTCGACCACAGAACAGCGAACCCCGGGATGGATATGTTTTAATCCCTGAGCGACCAATTCAATATATTCTCCCTCTAAACTTTCGGGACAATTGCGCCGGACCAAAGCATTAAGACAAGCCTCTCGAGTGCTAGGGTCAACGGTCAATTCCAGCAAGGCCGAAATGGCTTCTGGAGTAGCCAAACGAGAAAGGGACTCGATCGCCTCATAAACCAGACGTTCTTCGGGGTCAGCGGCGGCCATCCACTGCAAAGCTACCCCGGCTTCGGTTCCTCCCCTTTCACGAAAGGCATGGAGGGCATCAAGGCGACGTTCAGAGTTAGGAGAATTGAGAGCCGTCAGCAAAGGGGGTATAGCCTGAGCGCGGTTAATGCGCCCCAAAGCCCTCAAAGCAGCACGGGCCACATCTCCGCCTTCATCCTCCAACTCAGCCAACCCAGACAAAATCGGAGTAGCTCTCACACCAGCGATCGCCCCCAAGGACTCAGCAGCGATCGCTCTGACCGGATCAGCCGGGTCATGATTAGCCAGTTGTTTCAGGGCGGCAAAGGCACTATCAGCCCATTGATCAACATTGAGTTCAGCTACAGGTTCTGGTAGGGATGAAATCGAACCTGATTCTAGGATATCAATTAAAGTGTCACCGTAGCGACCAATAGAACGAGCCGCCTGATAACGAACCCAAGATTCCGGGTCATCCAACCCTTTTAGTAAATGAGGGACAGTTGCGATATTTTCCAATTCTCCCATAGCATGAGCCGCAGCCGATCGCAAAGAAGGCGAAGGGTGAGTCAAAGTTTGCACCAAGATCGGCAAAACCCGCTCATCCTCCAAATAGGGCAAATGTTCGAGCGCCGCCCGACAAACCCGTTCTTCTGGGTCTTGTGTACAAGCCAATAATCGGTCTTTGCAATTCTCAAAAGCAAAATACCCAGCAATTCTCACCGCCGACTCCCGTACCAACGGGTTAGGATCAACCAACAGATCATAAATCCGTTGAGGCATAGCTAGATGGCCCAAAGAATTGAGAGCAGCGATCGCCCCCAAACGCACCGCCGAGTCAGGATGTGCCAGTAACTCCAACAGCCCCTCAAAAGCGCGAGCATCCCCAATGTGAGCCAAAGCCGTAGTCGTCACCATCACCAGTTCCGGTTCAGCATGACCCAACAAAGACATCAAAGCCGGAACCGCCTGGGTGCTGCCTATACGTCCCAAAGCCATAACCGCCGCCTGGCGAGTTTCCAGGTCTCCCGCTTCCAACTGCATAATCAATAAAGGCGTTACCCTTCCCCCGAATGCAACCAAGGCTTCCATCACCTGATCGCGAACTTCGTGATTATTCAGGAGTTTTCCTAAAGTTTGCTCAATTTTCTCTCCTTCGAGCCAACCCAAGACCATCACCATCGCCCGTAACTCCGGCCCGGACAAAGATCCTTGTTCAATCTCTGCTAGGATATTTTCCACCCCCTGATCTTGTATCACTTGGCGGGTCAGGTCAGCGATATGTTGTCCTTCTTCGAGTTGTTTATAATTAGCGTAAATTTCCGCCAAAGCCAAAACAATTTCTGCGATCGATGTCAAAGGACGATTAAGTTGAGCCACCAAAGGCCCTACCGCATCAGCATCCGCAAACTTACCCAAAGCCGATACCACCGGACTACAAAGCAAGTCATCCTCTAATAGAGGCAGAAGTTTGGGAATAATCGTTGTATCGCCAATAGTCACCAAAGTTTCGATCGCCGGAAAAGCCAAAAAGAAATCCCCACTCGTCGCAATCTCAATCAAAGGCTCCACAGCCTCCTTCGCCTTCAGTTGTCCCAAGCTCTCAATGGCATGATAGCGAACATTGATATCTGGATCATTGAGCAAACCAATCAGAGGATCAATACCACGGGGGTCGTGGCGTTCTCCCAAAGCCAGAGCCGTATAAATTCGCAGATCTGGGTCTGGTTCTCCCAAGCATTCCACCAGAGCCGGAATTGGGTCTACATTACTGAGCGCCAGAATTTGTAGAGTCGCATTCAGAACATTCGGGTTGCGATGCTGTTCCCGCATCAATCGCAGTAGGCTACGGATAATTTCTGGGTCATCAGTTATCGCCAAGTTATCAACTGCTTCTCGGCGCAATTGCCAATTCAGGGTTTTTTGTAGCAATGGAACCAGTTGAGGAGCCAGTTTAGCATTAGCCATTTGCATTAGGGCATCAAGGGCAGGGAAAGCTAGGAAAAAGTCTTCTGACTCAGCGATTTTCACCAAGCCATCAACGGCTTCGAGCGCTTGTAGTTTTCCCAGAGCTTCAATAGCATGATACCGGACATTGACATTATCATCATCCAACATATCAATCAGGGCAGGAATAGCCCGGGGATCTTTCCTTTGTCCTAGGGTTTGCACCACATAAATCCGCAGATCTGAATCCTGTTCCTTCAGACAATCAATCAGAGCCGGCACTATATCAACCTGCGTGAGAGTCAGAACCTGTATCACACTGTTAAGGATATTTGGATTGTGATGTTGTTGTCGCAACAATTCCAACAGTTGCGCGTTCAATTCTGGCGCTTTAACATTAGTTAGGTGACGGGTGGCATTTTGGCGCACTTGCCAGCGATCGTCAGCCAGAGCAGCAATGAGGGACTCATGGACTGACGTATCAAATTCCGTTTCTTCCCCATCATTCGACCCTGTGCGAGCATTGGCTAATTCCCATTCTGCCTCCATGCGCTCCGTGACATCTTCTAAAGTAATCACCAAACCCACGATCGCCGTTTTTTCCCGCAAAGGTGCGATCGTTACCCTTTGCTGCATCGAGTCAAAGTATTGCGACGGGTTCCGTGGTGGGCACTTAATTAAATAATGATGAAAATCCGGCGCTAGGGTTTCGATAGTACCATCTTCCAGAACCTGATTAAAACGAGCCAGTAAACCCCTCGACTCCAAATCAGGAATTATCTCGGTCAACGGACAATCATAGACCTCTTCTGCCTCTAAGCCGCTCATCATAGCTAGTTGAGAATCCCAGGATCTCACCAATAATTTATCATCTGTTGTAAAAATACTAATCGTCATATTTTTAAGGGGGTAAGTTTTAATTTGGGCCGACAATTAACAATTTTAATTATCAATTTTAGCCCCCTCTCAACAATCGAGAGGGTTCAGTCTAGGGATAGACTGTCCGCCTACCCCTAATCATTCCAGTCCCGTGCCAATGTCAGCAGATATTAACTGTTATTAGCTGTTAAATGCCAACCTTTAAAACCTCCATCAGTGCTTGAGTGTGTGACAGCAAACCTTGAGCCGTTTCATGAGTTTTGTGTACCCCTGAACTGTTATTTTTGGCAATAGTTTGCAATTCGTCTATACGGGCCAGCAGATTACTAGAAACTTCCGAATGATCTAAATTAGATGTGCGGATCAAAGCTATTTGTTTGGCAATACTACGAGTAGCTAAATTCATCTCCTGCACCGCCCTACTTTGTTCCTCCATAGCCTTAGCTACCTGTTCCGACTGCGTTTGAATACTCTCCACAGCTTGGCTAATTTGGTTAGCACTGCTACTCTGTTCAGTCATCGATCGCGTCACATTAGTAATTAATTGCGACAGTCGCTCCGACTCCTTCGAGATTTGTTCCCCTGCTGTGGACTGTTCCGCTAAAGCACGGTTCGTGCTAATCACCCCTCGGCGCATCGACTCTACCGCCTGCATAATTTGTTGAGCGCCCTTATTTTGTTCAAAGGTAGCCTTACGAATTTGTCCGGCTAAATTATTGGTATTTTGAGCCGCCTTAATCACATCCCTAGCCGCTCGCGCCTGTTCTCCCATAGCCTGGGTAACTTGTTGAGCAATTTGCCTCATGTGTCGGGTGGACTGCACAATTCCCTGAGTAGTTTTGGCTTGCTCATGGGTAGCAATCGCTACCTCTTTCGCTTGGGTAGCAGTCGTATTAATAGCCGTTACCACCCGCTGTCCAGCCGTCAGTTGCTCTTGAGAGGCGATCGCAATTTGGTTCATTAATTGGGTCGTTTGTTCAACTCCTCCCAGAATTTGTTTAAGACCCGATAACCCATCTTCCGCCAGAGTCCCACTCTCTTCCGCAATTCTTAGCCCATCATTAGATGTACTCACGGCATCTTGCACCACCGACTGTAATGCCTTAATAATCGCAGCTATATCGAACGTGGCTTGGGCGGCGCGATCGGCTAAATTGCGGATTTCTTCAGCAACTACAGCAAACCCACGCCCCGCTTCTCCCGCACGAGCCGCTTCAATGGAAGCATTTAGCGATAGCAGATTAGTCCGTTCCGAGATTAAGTTAATTGTATCAACAATAGTGCTAATTTCATTAGTGCGTTTACCCATATCCCGCATTACATCAGCCGATTTAACCATTGATTCCCGCACTCGTGCCAAACCTTGAATCGCTTTTTCAATGGTTTTACCCCCCTTGTCCGCATCAACTCCCACAGCACGGGTAATTTCATTGGCTTTTTGGGTTAAGCCGTTAATTGATTGGATAGAGTGATCGAGTTGTTCCGCGCTCGTGGCTGAGTCCGTCGCTACCTCCGTAATTTGTTCCGCGTTATTGGCTACCCCCTGCACTGATTGGGCAATTTCCTCAATAGATGTTGATACCTCTTCTACAGTCGAAGCCAGGTTTTCAATAGTTGCTGATACCTCTTCGATAGATGCCGCCATCTCGTTGATAGACGCGCTCGTTTCTTCAGATGCAGCCGTTAAATCATCCGCATTGTTAGCCACTCCCCCAATCGAACTCGTCATTTCTTCCATAGAAGAAGCCGTCTGATTTACCGATACCGTTAGATTTTCCGTGTCGTCACTCACGTTTCTAATGGAAGTCGTCATTTGGGTCATCGAAGCGATCACCTGGGTCGCAGAAGTCGCCATCTCTTGGGCATTTGCTGCTACCCTAGTTGTGTTGCTGGTACTCTCCTGAATTGATGTTACCGTTTGGCGCACTGCCGTCGCTAGTGCCGCACTACTCGCCGACACCTGTTCAATGGATGCGGCCATCTCATTGACCGAAGAAACTAATTCTTCTGTCGAACTCGCTACTGATTCCGCTTGGAGTGACGTTTCTCCCAGGGATTTATTCATCTGGTTGATCCCGTTGGAAGTGCGATCGAGTAGTTGCAGTTGAGATTCTGCCCCCTCCGATACCTGTTTCGCTATTTTGGCGATCGCGATCGCCACTGTATTTACGCGATCGGCATTTTCCCTTATTTCCACCATTTCCAATTTCAGTTTTTCCCTCTCTTCTGATGCTGAGAAATTCTGGAAATTGGCAGCTTCCAGATAACCATTATCTGCCTTTTTCTGGTTTTTAGATTTTTTACCCATTTTCAACTAACCTCATTTACTCTCAAGACCAACAAAAACACCAACATACAGCCAGAAACCGTGTCAGACCCATACCCTCCCCCCATCAACTTTAGGGACTCCTTTCTGATACTAATTCTGGTAACACTAATAATTCCGACACATTGAGAATTAATATTACTCGTTCTCCTAAAGTAGCAATTCCCGCCAAATATTTTCCACTCAAGCTAGAAATTCCCTCCGGTGAAGGCTGAATAGTTTGTGCCGGAATTGATACAAACTCCCTCGCTGTATCTACAATTAAACCCACTGTCCGCTCATTAGTATTAATCACGATTAGTCTACTTCGCAGGGTATACGCTATTTTGCCAAATCCAAATCGTACCCTTAAATCAATTGCGGGAATCACTTGACCCCGCGAGAATACCACCCCCACCACAAAAGACGGAGAGTTGGGAACCGGCGTAATTTGCTCGACCATTTCCATCTGTTGAACCATATCAGAGGGAATACCATAGGTGGTATGGTCAAGTTCAAATAAAATAAAAGGTTGAGATGTATCTGCTGATTTATTCATAAGATGAAAGTTGATTGATACCCTAATTTATTGTCTGTATATAATGACCCTGAAATAAATCAAAATTAGGCTCACTAAATCATCATTAAATTAACCGGAATTAATGAATTGTTGCGGCTTGATAATCTTAGGGATTTTGCTGCTAATTAATGTGGAAACATCCAGAATTAATACTACTCTACCATCACCTAATTCTGTAGCTCCCGCAATTCCCGGACTTTGCAAAAATGGATCAGTTAACGGCCGCACCACAATTTCTCGTAGTCCTAAGATCCGATTCACGACTAACCCGGTGGAATTAACGCTATTACCAATCACCACAATAGTTAGTTTTTCGGACTCGTCTGTAGTCACCACACAGTTAAATAGACGCGCTAAATATCTCAGGGGGAAAACATGACCTCGATAGGAGATTATTTCCTGATCTTCCAGGCGAATAATTCCCTTATGCTCAACAGATAATACCTCCTGTATAGAGGATTCGGGAATGGCAAAGGTTTGACCACTGACTTCTACAATCAGAGCATCAGTAATCGCTAAAGTTAACGGCAAATCAATAATAAAATGACTGCCTTTTCCTTTTTTAGTGGTGAATTTCACACAACCACCTAGTTCTTGAACCGTGTTTTTCACGATCGCCATCCCCACACCCCTACCACTAGCCAGATCCGCTTCTTCTTTGGTGGAAAAACCCGAGGAACATAACAGATCGAGTATAGTCTGGGAATCATAGTTATCCGGATCATTAGTTTCCGATACAGAATCCGACAACAAACCCTGTTGTTTTGCCCGTTTTAACACCCTATAAATATCGACTCCCTGACCATCATCTTCAATTTCAATAATCACCATTTCCCCCGCCGTAGAAGCACGTAAGGCGATCGCTCCCATCGCAGATTTTCCCGCTTTTAGCCTTTCCTCCGTTAATTCGATACCGTGACTAACTGCATTACGCACTAAATGCAATAACGGGTCCATCATGCGCTCAACCACAAACTTATCAATTTCCGTCTCCGCCCCGGAAATTTCCAGCGCCACCTGTTTTCCCGTTAGTCGCATCAGATCCCTAACTACAAACTGCATCCTCGCGAAAATTTCCGCAATCGGAACCAGTCGCACCTGCATCACCCCCTGACGCAGATCCCGCAGTTGTCGTTCTAAAGTTAGGTTAATCTCCTGTAAAGTTCGCCGCCGAGCAGCCGGGAAACTTGGGGGTAAATTTTTCAGGTTTTCCTCCAGTCGTGCCCGCGTAATTACCAATTCTCCCACCATCCGCATGAGTTCATCAAGTTTCGGTAGGTCTACCCGTACTAAGTTAGACCCACTAATCAGGGGACTCGTTGACTTAGCCGGAGAGATATTATTACTGGTTTCGGCTTCTGATGTCTCCAATACTTCCGCTGGCGCTGGCGCAGTTTCTGTCCGCTCTTCTGACTCTTTCCTCTCTGACTCGGTACGATTGACCACCGTCCCTATAGCTTCAACTTCCCCTGGCGCTTCCGCTGTTGCTGGCGCTTCCGGTTCCCTTGGGGGTTCAACTTTTAAGTTAGATGAGCCACTGTTGGCTTCAGAAACTGGACTGGGAATTTGATATGGTTCCCCTGTCAGATATTTCAATTCAGAGCCTAAATCGTGATTTTCCGCCTCCTGGGTTGCTAAAATAAAATCAAACAGGATTTTCTGATTGGCATTTAGACGGGGAGACACATAAATCAATTCACCGATCGCTTGCAGTTGTTCCCGAATTGCATTAACTCCGATGCCCTGTTTGGATAGCTCTGTACTAGGAGTAAAGACAAAATGCCAGATCTGTTTTCCTTCACTGACTAGCGCCTCCAGTCGTTTCTTTTCCTCTGGTTTCAGCTTCACCTCAAAGGGGGTAATAGCTGCCGTTGGAGTTTTAGCCACCACAGGAGGGTTACAGGCTTCCAATTGGCTGATAATTTCGTCAATATCCGGGGGGTCTTCCTTGGTGCGATAGGCTCCGATCGCCCTCTCCAGGATTTGAGTTCCTGACATCAGAGCATCAAAACCCTCTGGTTTCAGGGAGATTTGACCATCTCTTAGCGATCGTAGATAACTCTCCATTTGGTGAGCCAGTTTCTCCGCTTCCCGCACACCCACCATCGCCGAAAGTCCTTTAATTGAGTGAAAGCTGCGGAACAGTTCGTTAAGAATCGATCCCTCAATTTGGGGCTGATTCATACAAGACTCTAGCGCCAAGAGTTCCCGCCGCACCACCGCCAAATGCTCTTCACACTCAGCAAAATAATCATCTAAAAATTCATTAAAAAAGTTGTTGCTTTCTGTAGGACTAGATACGATCGCCTTGGTACTCTCTTAATGGACATTACTCCAACATGGCTCTGATAATAAATTGACAATTTCCCCCGATAACGATTTCGGATGAAATGGTTTAGTTAAATAGCAAGCCGCCCCCGCCGCTATCGCTTCAGTTCGACTTTCATCATCTCCTTTAGTCGTTAAAATTACAATCGGTGTTTCCCTATATTGCGGGTGATTTAGCACAAATCGCAAGACTTCCAGACCGTGCATATCTGGCATATTTAAGTCTAAAATCATTAAGTCAAACGGCGCTATTTCTAATTGTTCAATAGCTTCTAATCCATTCCCTGCCTCGCTAAAAGCTACATCTTTAACATCCCTGAGAGATGCCATTACCATTTTTCGCATGGTTGCGGAATCATCTACAACTAGAATCCGTCTCATTTTTATGGACTCCTAAGGATTAATACGCTGGGTTTCGTCCCACAGCTTTTGACTGATGGATCGCTAATGGTTTCCCATAACCTTAGCCTAGGTTTCAATCAATCTGGCTGTGGTGGTACCGATTAACAAAGCGTCCCTCCCAGACTACCAATTTAATGGGGTTATCAACTCACTACCGCACCTCTGAACTTATCTATTAACCCCAATCAACTGATTGTCCAATTTTTCTACCTCAATTTTGGTTGATTGTCGGGGAGAAAAAATCTTTCCCCCTTCCGCAATTTTCTGGGATAGAACGCAATTTTTATTATATTCTATACCAGTTAAACTGCTACAAAAATGTTGAAAAAATTAACACAACTATATAAGTTCATAGGTCAGATCACACTATCTCAAAAGTAAAAAAATTATTAAGTTTTCTGGAGTATTAATAAACCTCCCCCTACTGGGGGAGGGTAAGTGGCCGGAATTTTGGCTAACTAAGCCACTAACACCTGAGTTCCGGGTAGCATTTCCAAACTATCGCCCATAGTTTGACCATTATGGAAGGCGGCGAGAATCACATCGCTAGTTTTTCCCCAAGCGATCGCCCCGGAAGCATCCAAACCGATCGCCCCCAAGTCCCGCTGATGATCATTAGCCTCCACAAAAGAACGTTCAAAAGCCGATCGCAAAGACAAACCATCTCCGACGCGGATCACAATTTTGGCCGCAAGACACTCATCAATAATATCCTCGCCGATACCCGTACAACTCACCCCCGCCTGAGCTGTGGCATAATTACCAGCAGGCATAGCCGAATCACTAACCCGACCAATGCGTTCAAACCCCTTACCACCAGTAGAAGTTCCCGCCGCGAGGCGACCATTTTGGTCTAAAGCCACCACCCCGATAGTGCCGCGACCAGCTTCATCATCAGAGGTTTCGGCGACCACATTCGCCATTTTGCGGTTAAAATCCTGCTTGCGGTCTTCGATCCACTCATAAAGACGGCGATCGGTTAGGGGGTCAAAAGGCGCTATATTCAACTCCCGCAACAGTTCCGCCGCCCCATAGTCCGATAAAACGCGATCGGGAGAGGTTTGCAGAAACTTAGCCAACTCAATCGGGTTTTTCAGCCTAGAGACATTAATCACCCCGCTAAAGCGTTGTAAACTGCCATTCATCAAAGCCGCACTCATGCGGATCTGTCCGTCAGACTGCAAAACCGAACCCACCCCAGCATTAAATAGGGGATCATCTTCGAGAAGTTGACAGCCACGAATCACCGCATCCTCAGCAGTGGTACCCTTTTCGAGTAAGCCATAAACCTCCCTGATCACCTGATAGAGAGATTTGCGAACAGTTTCCACGCCTCCTTTTCCTTGGAGAGAACTACCCGCCCCACCATGTATGATTAGTTTTGGTTGCACATTAACACCCATAGCTGTACAATTTACGGGGATATTTCCCCTTTAATCCTGTTCGTTGCGTCGGCGACGGCAACGCTCGGAACAGTATTTAACCTCATCCCAACAGTTAGCCCACTTTTTGCGCCAAACAAAAGGGCGATCGCAGACTGGGCAAATTTTCTGAGGCAAGTCTGACTTAGCCCGCTGACGTGCCATACTAGAACATTGATCGCTCGCTTATTATATCAGCGGTTATTATAACAATGCTAGAGACTCAGTGGGAAACCGCATTAACTACAATTAGGATTGTATTAGTTGAGCCGGCGGGAGCCTTAAATGTGGGGTCGATCGCCAGGGTCATGAAAAACATGGGGTTAACCCAAATGGTACTCGTAAGCCCCCACTGTGACCCCATGAGTTGCGAAGCTAAAACTATGGCAGTTCATGCCCAAGATGTTTTAGAATCAGCCCAGATAGTAGACAGTTTACCCCAAGCCTTAATCGGATGCCAAAAGGCGATCGCCACCACCGCTCGCGATCGTAGTTTTGACAGAACCCTCGAACACCCCAGAACCACCCTCCCCTGGCTACTCCAGAGCCCCGCCGCCCTCATTTTCGGTCCCGAAGATCGTGGCTTGAGCAATACAGAACTAAACTATGCTCAAAGGATAGTTCGCATTCCCAGCAGCAGCGCCTATGAATCCCTAAATTTAGCCCAAGCCGTAGCCGTCTGCTGTTACGAACTCTCACTAAGCGCTCAAACCCTCATCGATAGCAGTACATTACCCACCCCAGAACCATCAGAACCATTATCAGCCACCCTCGACCAACTCGAAGGATACTATCAACAACTAGAAACCCTCCTACTCAAAATCGGTTATGTATACCCCCACACCGTCAGCAGTCGTATGGAAAAATTTAGGCATTTATTTAACCGCGCCCAGCCATCTAGTACAGAAGTTGCTATGCTACGGGGAGTTATCTCTCAGGTAGAATGGGCATTAACTGTTAAGCAACATCCGCCCAGTTAATGCTAATCTCAATATCGTTGATTCTCAGGCTCAACTGTCCATTCCTAAGAAGCGCGATAGTGGGTAACAATTAATAACCGTCTCCGGTGAAATTTCCATAGTCTATTGTTCTCTTTGATGATTTTTAGGTGTTAGGTGTGGCTCACCGATATCCCCGTCGCTCATTTTTATCCTTTTTTTCCCAATGGGGGGCTAAGTCCCAGAAGTCGAAAGGCCCTCAATCTCGTGATCAGCGTCGTGGCCGTTCCCCTAGTCCCACTTCTCAATCACGATCATCCTCACGGAGACCTGTATCCCCCAACCGTTCCCAACCCGGTCAAATTCCCCCCATACATATCCCTGAAACAGCATATTTAGACCCCGTGTTAGATCAACTCCGACAAAAACCCCCCATTACCAGAAACCGGAAACAGACACCTCAGCTACCACCACCAAACTCTAAAAAACGCCGTCGGGGAAAACCTACACCGCGTCAGGGAGTTAGTAGCAGAAAACCATCTAACATAGTCCCCTTAAATAGGTCTATCACTCCCCAACCATATCCGAATCTTCAGCCGACCATGCAACCCCTTACCCCTGTTAAAAAGCGGGTGGTAAGGCGTACCCGTCGTCGTGTCTCTCCTATAGTTTATGGAACCCGTTTGCTGATTTTAGGCATTGGTATTGGGGTAATTTCAGGAACAGTCCTCTCAATTCTCAACTCCTTGGGGCGTGCTACCGCTGACGCTAGTTCTATTGAGAATTTGGAAACACAGGAAACTAGGATTAACAGCCCAATATCTACTAGGATTTTGCCGCTATCTCTGCAACTAAACCGCGAAATCAAAGACTTAAAAAATCAACTGGAATCTGTGGCGGCTACATCCCCTGATGTTAGCCCGGCTTTGATGTTTTTAGACCTGAATACTGGCGGATATGTCGGTTTAAGAGAACAGTCTATAGTTCCGGCAGCTAGTACGATTAAGGTGCCGATTTTAGTGGCGTTTTTTCAAGCTGTTGATGCTGGAGAAATTCGCCTAGATGAAATGCTGGTAATGACGGAAAATCACCAGGTGGGAGAAGCGGGGATTATGCAATATCAGCCCCCTGGGACTGAATATACAGCCTTAGAAACTGCTACTAAAATGATGACAATTAGTGATAATACGGCGACTAATATGATTATAGATCGCCTGGGAGGGTTTCAGGTTCTTAATCAAAGGTTCCGCAGTTGGGGTCTGACAGATACTATGGCGCGTAACCCTTTACCTGATATTGAAGG
This sequence comes from Limnospira sp. PMC 289.06, assembly GCF_032350395.1. Classification (NCBI taxonomy): domain Bacteria; kingdom Bacillati; phylum Cyanobacteriota; class Cyanophyceae; order Oscillatoriales; family Sirenicapillariaceae; genus Limnospira; species Limnospira sp. PMC 289.06. The sequence goes on along the minus strand of NZ_JARPLC010000007.1, from coordinate 12,704 downwards.
GACTAATAAAACTACCCCTAGGGATATGGTTAATCTTTTTAGTCAAATTCACCAAGGGGGTTTACTGTCAATGACATCACGCGATCGCCTCTTGCGAATTATGACAGAAACTGAAAATAATCACCTGTTACCTAGCGGGGTCGGTAATGGGGCGGTGGTCGCCCACAAAACCGGAACCCTAAACATTATGTTAGCTGATGTGGGTATAGTGGATATGCCCAATGGTAAACGCTACATTTTAGCTATTTTAGCAGAAAGAACTAATGGCAACCAAGCCGCTGAATCAATGATTCAAAAAATGTCCAGACAAGTCTATGAGTATATGCTGGCTAAAACATCGGAAACCGTCACTCCAGAATTACCAGAAAATTAGGCTGTTGAAATAGGGTAAAATATGACGGACTACCAGGCTAATCAATTATTTAAACAAGGGGTTTCTCAATATCATCAAGGTGATATTCCGGCGGCTTTGGAATTGTGGCGCGAAGCCCTGGCTATCTATCAAAAATTGGGCGATCGCCAACGGGAAGGCGCTACTTGGGGTAATTTGGGTATAGCTTATGCTGCTTTGTCTAATTCTCAAGAAGCCATTACCTGCTATCAAACTCACCTCCGTATCGCTGAAGATATTGGGGATATATCAGGACAGCTTAACGCCCTGACTAACCTGGGAATAGCTTATCATGCTACTGATGAGTTACCAAAAGCGATCGCCTGCTATCAAAAACAGTTGGAAATTGCTAATCAAATGGGCGATCGTACCCAGAAAATCAACGCCCTACAGCGCCTCCGACTCACCTGGGAACATATCCCAGACCCTCAACAAGTCAATGACTGTCGCCTCCAACAATGGGAAATTGCCCATCAGTGGCTTGGAGTAGTCGGGATGGAAGAATTTACCCAAATTCTCGAACAGGTGGGTTTAAGCCTCACAGAAGACCTTTATGGGCAGGATTTAACCGGGGTTGACCTAAGTAATGCTAACTTGCGCGGCGCTAACTTAGCCCAGGCTAACCTCACTAATGCCAACTTGACCCTGGCTGACCTCAGCAATGCTAATCTACAGGGAGCTAACCTCAGTAACGCTATCCTCTGCAACGCTAACCTCCGAGATGCTAATTTACAAGAGGCTAACCTCTCTCAAGCCGATCTACGAACTAAACTCCCCCGCGCTAAACTCAGTAATGCTAACCTGACCCAAGCTGATCTCACTAGCGCCTATCTCCCCCGCGCTAACCTCAGTAATGCTAATTTGCAGAGTGCTAATTTTACCTATGCGGACCTTAGTGGGGTAAACTTGACAGGAGCTAACCTCCAGAAAACAGATTTCAGCCGCGCGGAATTAGCTGATATCATGGTGGAAAATGTCGAATTTACTGAGGCGATCGGTATTTCTCGGCGACTGCAACCTGAATTGCAACGAAAAGGCGCAATTTTTGGAGACAGTTAAAAGTTGAATGAATCTCCTCTAAACTCTCTTGAATTATGACTGGTGTTGAAGGACTTTGGCCGCAAAATATTAGCCCCAATAAATTGGCGATCCTAGAGCGTAAATTTGCCATCTGGTTGCGATCGCAAGAATTAGAATCAGAACCCTCTCCTGTGGCGCAACAGCATCAGACTTTAGAAGAATTACAAGCCTTGACTAAAAAAGCTGTAGCCCAAGGCTGGAATTTTGCCCAATTACAGGGCATTATTCAGACCGTAGTTGATGCTAAAACTGATAATTTTCTCGAGTTAGCCACCTTAGCAGAATTGAAAATATCGGAAGATTTTGTGGGCGCAAGACTCCTGGGAACACATCTCAGTAACCTTGATCTCAGTGGCGCTAACTTACAAAATACTTACCTGCGGGGAGTTGATTTAAGTGATGCAGATCTTAGTAGTGCTGACCTGCGTTTTGCTAACCTTAGTGGTGCAGATCTCAGTGGGGCGCTGTTGAGTGATGCTAATTTGAGTGGCGCAGATCTACATAGGGCGAGTCTGGCTTTGGCTAGTCTCAGCGGCGCAGACCTGTGCGGCGCGAATTTGACAGAGGCTAATCTAAATAACTGTAATCTGAGTGATGCTAACCTCCATAATGCTATCCTCAAAAATGCTGATTTGCACCAAGCTGGGTTAGCCCTTACTAATTTGAAAGGGGCGGACTTTACGGGGGCTATTGTTAAACAAGCTAGATTATGGCATGATTCGGGACTGTCTGAGGAAGTTAAACAAGATTTGATTAAACGAGGGGCAATTTTTGAAGAGTGAAAAATTAGGGCGATCGCGCCCTGGGGGAAAATTTTAGATACTCCTATGGCTAAAAAAATCGGCGATCGCCTGGCTAATTTCCTCCCCATTAACATCTAAAATCATGACATGACCCGACTGGTCAAACCAACGGACATCTAAATTGTTTGGTAGTTGTTTTTCCATCCAATTAATTACCACCGGACTGACTAAATAATCCCTATGGGAATGAATAGCTAACACCGGACAAGTAATTGAAGATAAATCTGATCGGGCTATCCTGGCTAGTTGTTGCAGCGCCCGCCCCGCCCGAGAATTATCAAATAAATAAACGGGGTTATCAAAAGGCTTGGGTTGAGTGGGGATAGAAATATTCGCCCAACCAAATAAAGCCAATAAAATCACAGCCCGAGGCGGTAATTTTAACGCTGGTGCAGTGACCGCACAGGCATCTACTCGCCCCTCCGCCGCCATTTTTAAAGCGATCGCACCTCCCATAGAATGCCCAAAAATACCTACAAATTCATAATGCGATCGGGCTAATTCCAACTCCCGACGCACAGCAGATAACATTCCTTCCGCCGTCATTTTGGGAAAAAATAACTTCTGGTCTGCTAATTCTTGAAAACCATGACCAGGCAATAAAGGCCCCACTCCATCAAGCCCCCGACTTAGACAGGCTTGCGCTACTGGTCTCACCTCAAAAGGAGTGGCGGTAAACCCATGTAAACACAAAACCACCCGATTGGATTTAGGTTCAGCCCGCAACCAAAAGGGTACACCCCTTGACCAGATTTTGTCTGTCCACTCGACTGCTAAAGACTCAAAACCCGAAAAATAGCGCAGATGTTCACTCATAGCCAATTATCTAATCTACAATCAAGCGATCGCTACCCGTATTCGTGACAATTTAAACAATTTAAGCGATCGGATCAACCACAAGTCCCCAATTTGTGGCAATCTATCTTTAATATAGACACCTATTGAATTTTGAGAACCCACTCTTAAAACTAAGCAATTATCAAATTCAGATCATGCAAACCCTACCCATAACCACTCCGACCGCTAGTCAGCCCTCCGTTGACACAGTAATTCACCGTCGCCAAACCCGTCCAGTCCGGGTCGGAAACATCACCATTGGCGGAGGATACCCCGTCGTAGTTCAGTCCATGATTAACGAAGATACCATGGACATAGAAGGTTCCGTCGCCTCCATTCGTCGGCTGCATGAAATGGGTTGTGAAATCGTCCGCGTCACAGTTCCCAGCGTCGGACACGCCAAAGCCGTAGGCGAAATCAAACAAAAACTCGCCGCCACCTATCAACCCGTCCCCCTAGTCGCAGATGTTCACCACAACGGCATGAAAATTGCCCTAGAAGTCGCCAAGCACGTCGATAAAGTGCGGATTAACCCCGGATTATACGTCTTCGAGAAACCTAAAGGCGATCGTAGCGAATACACAGACACTGAATTTCAAGAAATCGGCGAGAAAATCCGCGAAACCCTCAAACCCCTAGTTATCTCCCTCCGTGACCAGGGTAAAGCCATGCGTATCGGCGTTAATCATGGTTCCCTAGCCGAAAGAATGCTATTTACCTACGGCGACACCCCCGAAGGTATGGTAGAATCAGCCCTGGAATTTATCCGCATCTGTGAATCCCTAGACTTTCAGAACTTAGTGATATCCCTAAAAGCCTCCCGCGTCCCCGTCATGTTAGCAGCCTATCGCCTCATGGCTAAACGCATGGATGACCTAGGGATGGACTATCCCCTACACTTGGGAGTTACCGAAGCCGGAGATGGAGAATATGGCCGCATTAAATCCACCGCTGGTATTGCTACCCTCTTAGCAGATGGTATTGGTGACACCATTCGGGTTTCCCTCACAGAAGCCCCAGAAAAGGAAATTCCTGTTTGCTATAGCATTCTGCAATCCCTAGGACTGCGGAAAACTATGGTAGAATATGTCGCCTGTCCCTCCTGTGGTCGCACACTCTTTAACCTCGAAGAAGTTCTCCACAAAGTCCGAGAAGCAACTAAACACCTGACTGGACTAGATATTGCTGTTATGGGTTGTATTGTTAACGGACCTGGAGAAATGGCAGATGCTGACTATGGTTATGTAGGAAAACAACCTGGCTATATTTCCCTATATCGGGGTCGGGAAGAAATTAAAAAAGTTCCCGAAGATCAAGGTGTCGAAGAATTAATTAATCTCATCAAAGCAGATGGACGCTGGGTAGAGCCATAAAAATCAAGCTGACCCCACCTCTGATGGGGGTGGGGGAGTCCCGGTCACAATTGGGCTTTTGGTCAACCTCCGCGATCGCCAGATCTGATGTGCTAGTATGCTGTTAATAGCTCTTAGTATTCTCTTCCGGTTCAGCAGATAAATGATTATATCAAAAAGTGGGCTTGTTATAGGCGCAACAGCAGTTATGCTGACCGCTGTTGCTGTTGCGGGCGCTGGTATACACCTTTCCGGCCAAGCATCCTTTCGGGAAAGCCCGAAGGAACTAATTGATGAAGTATGGCAAATTATTGATAGAAGTTACGTTGACGGTACCTTTAACCAGGTAGATTGGAGGGAACTTCGTAATGAGTTTCTAAGCCGAGAATATACTAATGATCAACAGGCTTATGAAGCTATCCGCGAAATGTTGGCTAAACTCGATGACCCTTATACCCGCTTCATGAACCCCGAAGAGTTCAGAAATATGCAAATTGATACTCAGGGAGAACTGACCGGGGTTGGTATCCAACTTACCCAAGATGAGGAAACCAATAAACTCGTCGTTATTTCCCCTATTGAGGACTCTCCCGCTTTTGATGCTGGGGTTCAGGCTCAGGATATTATTACTAAAATTGATGGCCGCAGCACTGAGGGAATGGAGCTCAATGAAGCTGTCAATTTGATTCGTGGACCAATTGGGACTCAGGTTAAGTTGACTATTTTGCGCGGTCCAAGGGAAATTGAGTTTAATATTACCCGCGCTCAGATTGAAATTCACCCGGTACGCTACTCTAAGAAACCTTCCCCCGTCGGCGATATCGGCTATATTCGTCTGAACAATTTTAGTGCTAATGCTGCCGAGGAAATGCGACAGGCGATCACTAACCTCGAACAACAGAATGTTTCAGGTTATATTCTCGATTTACGCTCTAATCCTGGCGGTCTGCTCTATGCTAGTATTGAAATCGCCCGTATGTGGCTAACAGAAGGCGATATAGTCTCTACCGTTAATCGTCAGGGAGAAATGGATCGACAACGCGCTAATAATCGCGCCCTCACTGATAAGCCTATGGTGATTCTTGTTGATGGCGGTTCCGCTAGTGCTAGTGAAATTCTATCCGGCGCTCTACAAGATAACAACCGCGCCGTTTTGGTCGGAACTAACACTTTTGGTAAGGGTCTAGTTCAGTCCGTTCGTGGCGTGGGTCGCGGTTCCGGTTTGGCGGTCACGATCGCTAAATATTTTACCCCTAATGGTCGTGACATTAATCATGAGGGAATTAAGCCTGATGTGATCGTTGAACTCACCGAACAACAGCGAGATATCCTCCGCGAAAACCGCGACAAAATTGGCACTCTTGATGATCCTCAATATGGCAAAGCCTTGGAAGTTTTGACTCAGAAAATCGCATCTCAACAAAACAATCAAGCTGTTTCTCAGTAGTCCCTTTGCAGGTGCGTCATTAACCTTTGATGACGCACCTGATCAAAAACTGGACTCGCTCCCATTAGGGATTAAACAAAAATCCCCCCGGAGTGTCGTTAGACAACTCGTTGATCACAGAAGGTTGAGTCAAAATTGAGGTGTTGTATGGGTTCGCTAGATCGGCAGTGCGGATAGTCGGACCGCTTAGGGTCTGCTGGAGCATTCTCTCTCTATACAGTTGATTCACTCGTCTGGCATCATCAGCAATCAAACTTTCAGGAAAACCATTAATAGCACCCGGCCAGGGATAGCTTAACCCGAAGAATACCGAAAGTTGACCCATCAGGGATTGATTTTTAAAAGCATCCCCAGAACTGCGGGTCGCCGCCTGGTTAAAGTCTTCCGCAAAAGGCTGGAAACGGGTTCTCGGTTGCGCCACAACTCCCTCAACCCACACGAATGAGGCGATCGCTACCCCTAACACTCCACTGATACTCTGTAATAAAATTCTGTTCATGGCATTAACCTTGGTGAATCTGTTTGATCAGATGGTCTCTCCCAGTGTACGATCAGATGGAGTGATTACAGATTTGTTTCCTACCTTTTCCCTCCTTTATGACTAACCCTTCAGAAATCCCTGCTCTTTGCGATCTCAATGCCTCTTGTGCAGCTTTAGATACCCTGCGATCGTGGCTACTTGACCTTTTGTGTCAACTCGCTTATCAAGAAGGGGATTTTGTTCTCTCCTCTGGTCAGCAGAGTTCCTACTATATTAATTGTAAACAGGTCACATTACATCCCGCTGGGTCGGTGGCGATCGCTCGCCTGATTTTACCATTACTTCCCCTGGAAACAGAAGCAGTCGCCGGGCTTACCCTCGGTGCTGATCCTATGGTTTCCTCCGTTAGTGTCGTTTCTGTCTACGAAAATCGACCTATACCCGCCCTCATTATCCGAAAAGAAGCTAAGGGACACGGAACTAAAGCCTACATCGAAGGACCCGAACTATCCCCCGGCGCTAACGTCGTAGTTCTCGAAGATGTTGTCACTACTGGACAATCTGCCCTCAAAGCTGTACAACGCCTTACTGATGCTGGATACAGCGTTGATAAGGTTATCGCTTTAGTCGATCGCCATCAAGGGGGGGCTGAACTTTATCAAAATGCTGGCCTTAATTTGGAGTCCCTCTACAGCATTAATCAACTACAAACTCGTTATCAGACTCTAAACTTGGATCATTAAATTCTCCTGTTAACTAAGTTGATTTTTTCATCAATTTAAAAAAAACGCCCCGCCCCAGGGTTGACAAGTGGGGGTAATTAATGGTAAGCTACAGATATGTATTTAAATAATGGTAATCTATTCAATTACCAAAAAAATGTCAACATTTCCATTGTTAAAAATAATACCACAAATCAGCCAGGAAAGCCACCACCCCAGAGCAAAAAATTTTTTTTGTAATATTTCTTAAATTTTTTTTCACCAAACTTTACATAAAGTGGGCATTGATGAGCGTGCATTGAGAAATCCGTAAAAAATTATCATAATCAACACAATTTTTGATAAAATTTAACATATACCCAACACCCCACCTAGGAAAAAACTATGTCAGGATTTATTAGAGGCTTATTTGGTCGCAAATCAGAAACAACAAAAACTCAAGGAAGTTCTTTCTATCTTGATCCCGATAGCGCCAAGAGTTTAGGCGATATTGAGTATATGCGTAAGCCTTTAGAAGTTAAAAAGTCTTTCCCTAAAATGTCGGGAGGAAAACCTTTCGAGGCTCCTAAAGCTACCGCTAAACCAGCGATGGAAATGACCCAGCCTAAAGCTACTGAATCTCCAGCACCAGAGGTGAAAAGCGATCGTCGTCGTGCTGACTCCAGTTTGGATATGTTCCGTAACATGGCTCGTGATCTTAAAAAATAATCATTATTCTGCCACCAGGCTTTAGGTAAATGTAGGGGCTGGCTGAAACTGTCAAGTTATGTTGAACCTAGCTCCTACTAGGCTATCTTCTGCTGAACTGCTCTGTAATGGTCGAAAAATTTAACTTTTTTTTTCACAAACAAAAGCCGATTTTTGTGCTATGGTCTAGTCGTGAATTTTAAATAATTTGATAATCTGTAACTTGAGATACTAAATAAAAAACTCTGATTGTCAAATAACCATTAAGGTTGTTTGAGTCAGGACACCCACCGAATAGGTAGCTAGTTCCTGGCTCTGTCGTCAGTAGTTAAACAAGTATACAGGGTGAAGCTAGTGTTTCTGAGGTAACCAGATAAAATAACATTTTCTGAAAGCTAACATTGCCCCATAAGTGGGAGTGGGTTGGGCAAGTTTCCCATCAAAAAAACCTGCACACTAAACTAATTTAGGAGAAACCAGGATGCCAGAAAAATTCTGCCCCTCTTTTCCTGTCATTGGCGATTTCCTGAGTACAGGTATAGGGAGAGTCGCCAGGAGGGTGGAAAGATGAAATCAGTAAATCTATCCCTGCTTATATTAATGAAACAATTTGAGAGTTATTTTGACCTGCAAGAAATTAACACCACCCGGAAGGTGAATGCGGCGGTGGTGAATGTCAGTGGTCGTCAGCGGATGCTTTCCCAGAGAACAGCTTTTTTTAGCCTCAAGTTAGTTACTACTTCTGACCCAGCCGAAAGGGAGGTGATTCGGGAAACTTTGATTAAAGATATTACTCTGATGGAGCGATCGCATAAAGGTTTACTCTACGGTGATAGTGAGATGAATTTATTAACATCTCCTTCGGCTATAGTGCGATCGATGTATTTCCGAGAGCCGCTAAATTTAGATAAACGCATCCGCGAGTATATTTTAGCAGTCAGAACTTTAGCCACAACTGCGGACTCTGACTTAACACCGAGCCATCCTCACCTTGACTATATTACCAATATTGCCCCCAATGAATTGCTATCTATTCTTGATGCTGTAGTAGCGCAATATCAACGGGAAAGTGAAATCGAACAACTAGATCTTGAACAGACCCAAATTCAACTTTATCAACAAGCCTGTTCCGCCGCCGCGATCGCTCAAGCTCAAGCACAGCAACTAGAGCAAACTTTAGAGGAACTTAAACACACCCATTCACAGCTTTTTCAATCGGAAAAAATGGCATCATTGGGGCAAATGATGGCTAGTTTAGCCCACGAAATCAATAACCCCGTTAACTCGATATTTCATAATTTAGCCCATGTGGAAAACTATAGCAAAGACCTACTAGAACTCACTCGGCTTTATCAAGATATTTATTCCCCGACCGATCCGCGCATTCAAGAATACATAGATTCCATAGATTTAGAGTTTTTAGAGACGGATTTTTTGACAGTTATATCTAGCCTGAAATTGGGTTCAGATCGACTCTTTCAAATTGTGCGATCGCTGCGTAACTTCTCCCGCAAAGACAGCGACCAAATGCTAAAAGTCAATCTGGAAGAAGGTTTAGAGGGAACCTTACTCATCTTGAAAAACCGCTTACAAGCCACACCATCACGTCCGCCGATTCAAGTGATTCGAGACTATGGGAAACTACCGTCAATCCTCTGCTACCCAGGTCAACTGAATCAGGTGTTTATGAATTTGATCAGCAATGCCATTGATGCCTTAGATGAAGTAGGGGACTGGACACACAACAACCAACAGTCTCAGCCGTTAATTACAATTAAAACCCTGGCTAATTCAGAACAGATCACGATCATGGTTGCCGATAATGCTAAGGGTATCAACCTAACCACGAAAAACCAAATTTTTGAGCAATTTTTTACCACCAAAGAAATCGGTAAAGGTACGGGTTTAGGGTTATATATAAGTCGTGAAATTATCGTCTCCCGCCACTGTGGGGAAATTTGGTGCGAGTCAGAAATTGGCAAAGGAACCGAGTTTTGGATCAAACTTCCCTTAAACCCACAATGTCCTGATTTTTTGTCTAATTCCCCCATCTCAACAGTCAAATAGTTAAAAATTAATTAGTTATGTTAAGTTTTGTAAATAAATCACTCCCCACCCGCGATTGGGTTTCGGGAGGGTTGCTTTTGTTGCTGACCTATGGTAGTATTTAAATAATGGGACTTTTTTAATTTTTTTTTATTAATGCAAACAGAGAAATCATAAAATAGACATTACGTGGATAACATAGCATCATCCCGCGCTACTTGTCAACCCCTGTTTTGAGCAAGAGGCCTGATGGGAATAACCTGTGCTTCACTGCTTTCGCGGGCTACCCGAATCAATAAAGCAGATATTGCTAAACTAGCAATCATGGAACTTCCACCATAACTAAATAAGGGTAAAGGCAAACCAGTAGTTGGTAGTACCCCAGTAGCTACCCCAATATTCAGCAAAGACTGTCCCACCATGACGACCATGGCTCCGATCGCTACCAGTTGATGTTCAATATTATTGGCTAATTGAGCGACTCTCAGGGCAAGAGTCCCATAAGCGACTAGCATCAACAAAAGCAGCACCCCGCCAACAAAGCCAAACTCTTCGGCATAAACGGCAAAAATAAAATCGCTATACTGAATCGGCAGATAAAATAACTTTTGTTGAGATAATCCCAAACCAGCGCCCCAAAGACCGCCAGAACCGACAGCTAGTAGACTCTGAATTAATTGGTAGCCATCATTAACGGGATCAGCCCAGGGATTCATAAACGAGAGAACCCGCTTCCTTTGGTATTCTCGTAGGCTAATACTAATAGTAGCCAAGATTAACCCACCAACAGCAGTACCGCCCAAATACAAAAAAGGAAGTCCGGCGGCGAGGGCGATTAACCATAATGTCATACCACAAAGAGCGGTGGTGCTGAGGTTGGGTTGGGCTAAAATGAGCAACAAAATTAGCAGAAAAATCCCTAACCAGGTTAGTCGCGATCGCCAACTCAACCGCTCCCAGCGGGGAAAAAACCGCGCCGCTTGTAGTATCAGAAATGGCTTCATTAATTCCGAAGGCTGAATGAGAATTGGGCCTAGTGACAGCCATCGAGTCGCCCCGTTGATAGTAGTTCCCAAACCGGGGACTATAGTAAGAAACAATAACCCCATCACCGCGAATAATCCCCACTGAGCAGTCCGTAACGCGACCCGCACAGGGGTATTAACAATCACGTTAAATCCTACCATCCCCACTAACATCCATGTGAGCTGGCGTTTGAAGTAGTACAAACCATCCCCATGTTCAGCTAATGCACTAGGATAGGAAGCAGAAAACATCGCCACGAGACCGACAAATAGCCACACAAAGGTTAACCAGCGCAGCAGGCGAGGTTCTGTTGCCCAATTCTGGGAACTAGGATCGAAAAAGGGAATAAGATAGCGTAAGCGCATTCAGGATAAATTTAGATCAGCAGGGGATTTGGGCTATTGTAGCTTAGATAAAATCCGGTTGAGTGGCAATTTACCCTAATAGGCGGTTGATTTTTCTGGGTTCACCAATTGCAGAAAACTAGCCCGACACCAATCAATATCCTGCTCCACCTGAAAAGTTACATAATCGACACCGTATGCACTCCAGTAGTTAACGACCTTACCCACCCTCTCTGTGCTGCTATTGATGCGTTGCACCAGAGAACCGGGGGGAAACTTTTGGGCTACTGGGTGATCCTGCCAATGTTTAAGATATTTAATCCGCTCCTGTTCAGCTTCAGAGAGTAACTTCCAGGCTTCACGTTTCCAATGGGAATAGTTTTGGGTGAGTGCCTCAACTTCACGCCAGGTTGTCGCCGATCGCAGATCTTCTGCCAATTGAGCAGCTGTCTGGACTTCAAACTTTAATAGAGGTTGGGCACTCATGATGTTTAGAAGCTAACCCTAGGTTTAGCGAGTTTAGAGGATATGGGGATTTTTAGACCCCACATTTAGTATACTCACATTACCCGATTCTGAAAAGCGATCGCCAGATAAAAACTCAAAAACCCCTATCTCAGGAGATTAATCGTCCCAAAAATCTGCCGGAAGCAAGGGAGGTGGTGGCGCAGGGGGAGCGGCACAATTAACAGATTGATCAATAATGCACACGAGCGGACCGAGAGTTGTTCCCTGTAACAAAGCACCAGACAAGTTTGTATTAGACAGTTGGGCACGATTGATATTAGTATCATTCAAAGCCGCACCCACCAGACTGGCACCAGTGAGATCGGCATCAGAAAAATTAGCACTCCGCAGATCTGCTCCCAGCAAATTAGCCCCGGTCAGATTAGCACGTTCCAGATTAGCCCTAAATAAAAAAGCCCTTTGGAGATTGCTATTCATCAAATCGGACTCTTCCAGATAAGCCTGACCGAGGTTAGCCTGAAATAGATTAGCATCCCTAAGATCAGCCCGCCGCAAGTCTACACGACCCAGCATAGCCTGACCGAGATCGGCTTCACGCAAATCAGCCCTTTGTAGGTTCGCATGGTGGAGATTAGCCTTAAACAAATTACTAGCAGCTAAACTCGCACCCCCCAAGTCGGCATTATACAGATTAGCCTCTTGCAGATTAGCACTGCGTAAATCTGCTTGTCGGAGGATAGCGCCGCCCAGATCGGCTTGAAAAAGATTAGCCCCAGACAGTTGAGCCCTTGACAAGTCCGCTTCCCGCAGATCACAGCCAGGACACTGATTAGTAGTTATAAGCCTCTGTAAGTCATCAGAGTCAGCGGCGATCGCACCAGTGATAAATCCCAATGGCGCGATCATCATGATTACAGCCTGAATCTTGAGTCTCATTAAATTCTCCTGATCCGAAACGGTATAACATTACTGATACATTTACGCGACATTTATCCGGCTATTGCCTGACAATGCTACGAT
>NZ_JARPLC010000006.1:58496-82266 GCF_032350395.1 Limnospira sp. PMC 289.06 | reverse complement strand
CGACTCACCCAAGAAGCATCAGGGGAACGGATCGCCCCGTTGGGGAGAATAAATCCGGTGGAGGAGTCGAACCCTTCGCCCAATTCTGGGTTTGCTTCTACCCAAATTCCTAGTTGGGTTGTCAAGCTGAAATTTCTTTTTCCCGATTCGCTCCCGGTCGGTGGTGTCACGAGCAATTCTCCTGTGGCTGTCCGTTCCAATCTTAAATCGGGGTTGGCGGCGGCGATCGCCTGGAATTGTTCCTGACTGACATGGAGAAGGGTGGAGTGCATCGGATTTCCTCCGGGAATTCGGGTGGATATTGTCGATAGTAACTCAGGGGGATGGGAATGCGATCGCCTCTCGCGTAGCACGGGCATCTTGCCCGTGTTATCATGATGAGATAGGGTGATGCGATCGCCGATCAAAGACGACCACTGGAAGACGGGAAAAAAACATGAAAAACTCGGTCAAGAATCAACTTCAAGAATTGTATAAAACCGACGGTTATTTGTGGCTACAGCAAACCGTCGAATTGTTGAAGGAAAAAGACTTCCAAGATTTAGATCTGGACGGCTTGATTGAGGAGTTGGAAAGTTTGGGAAGGAGTGAGTTTAACAAGGCTAGAAGTCTTTTGAGGCAGATTATCATCCATCTGCTGTTGTTGGAATACTGGGAGAAAGAATACGAGCGGAACCATCGACATTGGCAGGCAGAAATTATTGCGTTTCGCGATGATTTAATTCATGAGTTGACGGCAAGCCTGAAAAATAAGCTGATTCTAGAATTGGACTCTATCTATCATGTCGCCGTGAGTTTCGTGAGCAAGAAAACGGGTTTATCTAAAAGTCTATTTCCGGCTAACTGTCCTTATTCTTTTGAAGAATTGTTGGAAGAGAACTGGTATCCAAATCATAAGAGAAGCTGAGGAAATTTACATGATTTCATAAGGAGGAGTCCGAATCTGAATCAGCATCCGAGGGTGAGTGTCATTATTCCGGTTTACAATTGCGATCGCTTTCTCGGGGAAGCGATCGATAGTGTTTTAATACAGACTTATCAAGATTATGAAATTATTGTTATTGATGATGGTTCAACGGATCAAACTTGCCAAGTTTTAGAACCTTACAGGAATAAAATTCAATATTTTTATCAAGAAAATCAAGGTTCTGCTGTTGCTCGTAATTTAGGGATTAAGGAAGCTAGGGGTGAATTGATTGCGTTTTTAGATGCGGATGATTTCTGGCTGTTACCGGAAAAGTTAGGAGAACAAGTGAATTGTTTTGAGCAACAGCCGAGTCTGGGTAGTGTCCATACAGGCTGGCGAATTGTTGATGAAGCAGGTGATAAAATTATTGATGTAGAACCTTGGGGTGATGTTCCTAATCTAAATTTAGAAAGTTGGTTAATGTATAAACCTGTAAAAACCAGTGGAATGATGATTCGCCAAGACTGGTTAGAAAAGGTGGGGGGGTTTGATGGGGAGTTGCGCCAATCCCATGATGTTGATTTGGTGTTGCGTTTGGCGTTGATGGGGTGTGCAGCCGCTTGGTGGCGACGGGTAGCGGTGGGTTATCGGAGGTATCAGGGGAACACAACCAGAAACACGCAAACTCAAGCTAAATGTTTGCTGAAGGTGTTAGATAAGTTTTTTTCTCATAGGGATTTACCCGCATCTATTCAACAAATGGAGTCTCAAGTGCGTTATCATACTTTAGTGTGGATTGCTTGGTATCAGTATTATCAAGGATTTTATGGGGAGATGGCTCGATTTCTCAAGAGGTCTTTAGAATACACTCCTTACTATAAAGTTGAAACGATTTCAGACTGGGTAGAGCAGTTCAAGAAGTTTTCAGTTCAAAATCGCTTGAGTTTGGATATTTGTTTGTTGACGGATTTACCTGAATGGCAACAACTTATCTTTAAAATTAGGGCAATCTGAGTATAGCCCAATCCAGACAAAAAAACTTTGTGTAAACCAGAACATCCAATAATTTAAAAAATGTCCTGTAAAAAGCATAGATAGTAATTAAATATAAACTACTATTTCTGACAAAAAATTAATATTCTTCTTGAAAAATATTTAGGATCGGTTTTTCTTAGATAATCAATAATTTCAACATTATTAAAATATTTTTCTAATGCTACTGTAAAATTAGAAAGGCAATATTCTTCAGGAAGTGGGTTTGGATGAGGTTGAGGATGTCCAAGTATGCCACCCTGACCATCAGGCATAAACTCAGTAATCACAAATTTTGTACTAATTTTTGATAATTTTTCAGCAATTTGATCAAAGCTTATATTTTGAGAGAGATAAAGATGGTGTGTGAGTGCAAGTGCTAAAACCAATTCTGCTTGTTCAGCAACAGACATAAAAGAGTTGCAGGCAATTTTAAGAGAAATTTCATCGTGTTTCCTCACAAATAAATAAAGTTTATTGAGGGCATATTCATCTAAATCAATAGCTAACCCTTTAAGACCTTCTCTTGCCAGGAGCAAACTAAATACTCCATCATTGCATCCGATATCAATAAAGGAATACGCTCCTGCTGCGAATTTTAGGGCTAAATCAATCACAGCCTTAAATCTAGAGTCGCTAAAGTCGTAGTTTTCTTGGAGCAATTTTCCATTGTATGCCAGCATTAGGGCTTCCTCATTACGGTAGTCAGACCATCGTTCTTTTTGTGGATTTAACCCAAGTTGATCTAATATAAGGCGCAGAGAAGCTAAAGCTTGTCGCCGTTCATGCTGTGGATAAGTCTCGCTAACTCTTAATTGTTCTATATCACCACTAATTTGTATTGCTGTTTCCATACTTATGCCATCTAGTGATTTATGCATTAGATTTCTTATCTGTGGAATATTTCGTTCAATAGAAAACATAATTAATGGTCGAACATAACAACGTACAAATTGACCATAGCCAAATTCTATGTGAGATTTTACATTAGATATTGAACCAATATCACACCACATAGGTATTGCATTATCCATTTGAACAAAATTTCCATAATGTCCATCTAAAAGACCAAACTCGTCTTCTGGAAAATAATCTAACAATATTTCATTAATAGATATAAACGTATAAGCAGCATCACGTAACATTAATATAGGATAATTGGGAGGATAGACAGGAATTCCTGTTGTTGAAAAAGCTATATGTTGGTATTGGTCATGTTTTACTGATTTAAAAAAATGAGATGGTATCATTTTTTCTTTTGAAAATAAATTAACCAAACCAGTATTAAGAACTAAATCTTTAACAATATTTAAATCTTTTCTAATTAATCTAAAGTAACAGTTTTTAGATTTATATACATAGCCTATAGGATCTTTTCCCATACTTATTTTTTTGGCATCCAAGTGATTGATGTCCACATTATCAAATAAAACCATGTAGTTTAAACTTATACCTAGCTTCCTTTTATCTAAAGATAAATTGTGTTCAAAAGGAGATAATAGTTGATTGATTATAAACTTGATTATAATACAATCACTACCAATTAAATTTCGAGGTATAGTTAAGTCAAACCATTTCAAACTACTGACTTTCCACGTCGTTAGAAACTGCTCATTAACATATAGATCAACATCTTGATGATCAATTAAACCGCCTGCAAGAAATCCTTGACAACAAATATATAATAAAAGGTCATTATGGAGCAGTGAAACAATCTGAAAACTAATTTCTGCTTGACTACCATCCGACCAACAGTGGTGTTGCTCAGGAGTTGACCAACCATGAGATAAAAACTTAGCCCCAGGATAACCAGAAAAAAAACAAATCTTGTCACCTAAATGGTATCTATTCATGACTAACTCCAAAAATTACATCTGATTGTTTTGCTAACTAACTGTTATTTTAAACCAAAAAATCGACTTCAGCTTGAATTGTCCGAAGTTTTTTCCATTCAGCAAAAAATTTATCATATTTACCGGAACGTGCCTGTGCTAATAGAATTTCCAAGTTATTTACTAAACTTTTCGCCATAGTTTCCCAATTAAAGTTCCCTGCCTGTTCAATACCTTTTGTTCGGAGTATTTGACGATAGTTAGAATCAGACATTTTGATGAGAGCGTTTTTCATTTCTTCGGTAGATGTTCCACTAATTAGGCAAGCTGCATCCCCTGCCGCTTCTGCCAGAGAACCGTGATGGGTTGTAATAACGGGGCAACCACAAGCCATAGCCTCAATTACAGGCATACCAAAACCTTCATAAAGTGATGGATACACGAACGCATGAGCAGAGCTATAAGCTATTCCAAGCTCATCATCTGTAAGTTCAACTCGCTTACAGCTAACATTTGCAGGGAGTCTTTCTAAAACTTCTGGATCAATTTCTTTTTCTCCACCGACACAAAGAATATCAAAGTTTGCACAAGCCAATTCTAAAAAAGCATCAAAAAAGATTTTACTGTTTTTATATCCGTTATGTTGTGTTCGTGAACCTACAAATAAAAAAAATGGTTTTTGGCATTCAAATTTCTGTTTAAAAGAGGAAATTTCAGGTGCTGAACGTGGATAAAATGCACTTCTATCAATTCCACAGTGAGCAACAGAGACATTATAATCTGGTATTTCTGGATAAAAAGCAAGAAGATCATCTCGAGTATTGTAGCTTATACAGAGATATCTTTGTGCATAAGAGATTGCTATTTCTTTTTCCATCCATCCTTTAACAGTCAGATCAAAATCAAAAATTTCAGGGATCATATCATACACCATTAATAACATAGGTGTATTAATGGGAGTTGTATAATAAGTAGATGTAAAAGCATCTATGTGGTAAAAATCACAAATATTTTGTATAAGCATAGAGTCAGCAGGACAGTAGCATGACTGATATTTTGGAAAAGGAATATAACAAACACCATCAATAATAGGTGCGTTACCACGATCTAGAAAATATATGTCAAAAACTTTCCATCTAGCAATAATACTGAGTAGAGTTTTCCAAACTCTTGCTATGCCAGTATTATTCAATTGGAAAAAAACCCCGTCTATCAGTATTTTTGCCATTGACGTTTAACCCCCTATTAAAATTTATTGTACCTAGCGATGTTACGCAACGCATATTTAGCCATCATATAACGATTTAGGCTACCGTCATCAAGGGAATCAGCAATTCCTATTTTGCTACAAAACTCACTAAAAGGCATAGTCAACATATCTGAAATAAATATTTTGCAAAATCGTTTTGAAATCTCATGAGATTCAACCAAGCCTCGTGTGTTACTACAGGTAGATAAACCTTTTGGATTCTGAAAGTACACAACATGTGGGTCGTTAACTTTATAAAATATTTTTCCGGCATTTAAACATCTCATCCAAAAATCACAATCACCAGCAGACTTATAATTGATATTAAAGTAACCTATCTCCTCATGTAATTTTTTTCTCCACATCGGTGCGTTATGAGGTGAATTGAAACTCATCATGTTATCTTTTGTAACCACTGGAAGATTACTTTGGTAATCATATAATGCAATTTCCTCGTATGGTAAATTTATGTCAAATGTATAATAAAAATCTTGATAAACAATATCCACAAAATCCAGGTTGTCAAGGACTCCCGCTTGGATCTCTAAAGAATCTTGCCTGCGTAAGTCATCAAGATTGGTATTTGTCAGATATTCGCCTTTTGCTACCTTAACACCACAATTCCAAGCGTCATAAATGCCGATTCTATAGTTCATACGCATATAATTAATATTTTTATATGAATTCATATAACGTTGAATTACTTCTGATTCATTTTCGGGTGAGTTAGCATCAATTATAATTAACTCACAGTAATCTTTAAAACAACTTTGTGTTGTAATGTTATCCATGAATTTGTCAATATAGTCTCTGCCACAATAAAGGCTGGCTATTGCCGTTACCAAATATTTTTTTTCTGAAATAATATGAAAACGGTTACAGTATTTTGTCTGTACAGAATCAACTTTTTGATTAGAATATGATTTCTTGATCCAGTCTTTCATGCTTATATACTGAGAAGTACCCATGATATTACATGAAAGACCATCATGGACGGATGGACGTTCATCAATGAGCAACTTAACTGCATCTTGAAAGATTAGTTTTAAGACATCTTGTCTGCTTATTCGATCATTAGCTAGTTCTTTTTCCCATAAATACATCTCCCTTGCATTGCATCCTCTATTAAGCACTGTCCTATAAGCATACTTTATAAACTCACCATCTGATAAATTTTCATATTGTTGAACAGATGAATTAATAATTTGTCTCTCTTCAGAATCAAATGCTAGATGAAAGAATTCCTCAAATTTTAATCCATTTAATAAATTATTTAACCATTCTTCAATTTCGCTTTGAAGTGGCATTCGATTTAGAACAACTTTGTAAACATTAATTATTGCATTTTCTAATGTATATTCTTGAGATTGAGTAGGATTATTTTTGCTTAAATCTTCAATTGAGTTCTCCGTATTTTCTTGTGTTAAATTGCGTTTAGCCATCTCTCTCTCTATCTTGTCTAAAATCCTAGAATTCTCTTTTTTTAAGAAAACTTTTTCGACTGAATTGTTACAGTTATTAATTATTTTAATATTGCTTATAACTATCTGAGTCAGATTTAGATAATCCGAATTATTTTTTACTTGTTTTGTTATATCAATCATTGTTTCAAATGAATCAATATTTAAAGGAGGATTTTTTAACATTTTATATATATTAATGAGTTCATCAAGTGAAAGCACTTCAACGTTATATTTCTTAGATGCAATATGGGAGCAAATAAATTCTAAAAAATTATTTTGATGCTCATCAATATACTTTCGCAAAAAAACAATTGCATTTTTAGAAAGTTTGTTAGCCAATTCCTTGTTTCCATAAATTTCACTTACAGCGTTGCATATATTTTCTGCATCTGCCCTTTCCAGCACATATCCTTCCTGACCATGTTCTACCAGCAACCCCATATTTGCCATCGGTAGTACCACAGGTCGTCCCATTGCAAAATATTCTGGCAACTTTGAGGGTACGCGCTGATCATTAAATAGACCAGTACAACCAGGTTGGACTAAAATATCCGCTGCTGCTAGAATCTCCGGTACTTGATCTCGCTCTACCCAGCCCAGATATTTTTCATAAGCTCCTCCCCAACTCTCAACACCTAGTTTCTGATCATTCAACCCGGTGCGTAATAACACAGTTGGGCATCCCCGTAGATTCAGAATTTCCACAGCCCGATATAACTCCTGTACCTCATCCCTGTTGCCACTATGGACATTACCCGTATAAGCCAACACCAAATGCCCCTCTGGAATTCCCAGAGAGCAACGCAAGTCCAGATTCATAGGCCGAGGATAAAACAATTTCTCATCCACTGGAGCAGGTAACACAAGCTCGGCTACTTGCTGGGTATTAAACCCCTTGAGAGTGTCAGTAATCATTGTCAATCCCTGCGCCCGGTCGAGAAAAGCTCTGCCCTTGATAGGGTGGTAGCGATTGGCGGGGATCAGCCTGTCTAGATCGGCTTCCGGTAGGTTAACTAACTCAGCAAAAGACCTTCCTAACTTAGCTTCAGTCAAGTATTCCTCATTATCTTCCAAATGGATGATCAAAGCAGAAGCATGGCGATCAAGCAGCTTTTCTACAAACTTCCGCACCACCTCACGGGGAGTCCAAGCATAAATCACGTCAGGACTGCGACCATCGGCAAAAGGAAAACGGGTACGGGGTGCAATAACCGCAGAAAATGTCAATACAGAGATGGGGTTTAATCGATGACTTGAAGTTTGTCGCACCTCATCCGCCCCATCAGGAACAGCAAACACACAATCAACTCCTTGCTCGACCAACCTAGCAGCATGGAGTTGAGCCTGATAGCCACTGTTAGATTCGAGGCTCTCATAAAGCACAAACAGAACATTAACGGAAGCACTATCAATTTGCACCCTTGGTTTACCAATCAATTGCAGCACATAATTATCCCAACTTTGCTTAAATACCCTATGGTTTTTATCAAGAATTTGTGCACGAACTTGCCCATTCCCCAGTTTCCGAGTTGCACCCTCCCAATGTTGCAAACTCACCTGATTAATGCAGTAGCATTTTTTTTGCAAATCCCTTCCCAGGCGCAAACAAAAATCAATATCTTCCAGCCCATAATCATAATCCAGGGAAAACCCCCCAAGCCATTCAAACTCGACCTTCCGACACAACAAAAACGCCCCTGTCACAGCCGCAGGGAAGAAATCACCTCCAACTTGAGAAGAAACCCAATAATTGCTCAGACTCTCGTGTCGAATCTGCTCAGGCTGGAAATAGCCCCGCTTTTCATTCCACACAAAGTGGATACCTGTATGCTGCACCCCTGCTTCCTTCCCTTTGGGCAGTGATGAAGGGTCATCATCCAAACGCACCCCCACTGCCCCAATACTAGAGTCATACAACTTATCCACCGCTAGAGGCAGTACATCGTCAGTAAAAACAATATCATTATTCAGAAACAGCAGATACGGATACTTAGCCAGACTTGCCCCATAATTACAAGAATCCGAAAACGAAAAATTTTCGCCCCGATTCACATAACGAATATCTCCCTTAATCGCTTGCTTCCGCACCACCTCAGCCGTGTTATCCTCGGAACCGTGGTCAATAATAATTAGCTCGACCGGAAAATAAGTATTCGTGGCGAAAAAAGTAGATAGAAGACGATCCAGTAAAGTCGCACCATTCAAACTGAGAACAATTACAGAAACCCCCTGATCCACCTGACGTAAGACCTGACTTTTTACTTTCTGTTCTCCCCACCCCGAGAAAACAGACGAAACAGAAGGCAACCCCTCCAATAAAAAATTCAAGCGATCCGATAACAACCCTTGATTGGTTGATCTCGCCATAACCGAATCCAAAACCAAGTCCAGTCTCGGCTCATTCTCAGCATAACTAAACTCTGCTACAAACAGTTCTCTAGCCTTGGAACGGAGCCTCTGAGCCTCAGCATCATCGGACAACACTCGACCCAGAGCAACCCCCAAATCCAACTCACTTATCGGAACCACTGCTCCTGACTCAATCACATCTTTTACAGCGACAGTCTGTGACAACAGCACCGTTAAACCCACACCCAAAGCATCCGACAACTTCGCCGGAATCTGGAACTGCGACACTGGAGACTGCCCATCTGGCAATAAAATACAGATATCTCCCACCGCCACCACATCAGGAATTTGGTTAAAGGGCTGATTCTCCAGAAACAGATAGTTCACGCCCTGAATTGCCTGTAATTTCGCCTTCAGGCTTGGATCAGGAAAATCACCCACAATCATAAATACAACATCCTGTCGCCCCAGAGTAGCTAGGGCTTTCGCTGTTGCTACCAGACCCTTGTGTTCCTTTGGTGTACCAAAGAACAGTACCACCTTCTGTTCCTGAGAAATCCCCAACCGTTCCCGACTTTGATACCGACGCTCAGACGAAGGCTCAAAGAGCTTCTCGTCACGCGCATGGCGGATAATCTCACCCCCATAGCGCTTTTGTAAAGCCGGGTTTGAGACCGTTACTGCATCAAACTCTTTAACCAGCCCTACGGCGATCTGTGTCCACTCTTGACCAGTCAAGTTTTTCAGTTCTGGTAACTGACCTTTAGATTTCAGGAACTCTTCTAATTCAATAGGCGTTTCAGCCTGAACAAAAGCCAACTCCTCATCATCAATATCCACAATTACCCGTGCATCCCAGACCAACTTGTACAGCAAGCCAAACAGAATATTGGGCATACGAGGCTTAGACAAATGCACCACATCGTAGGGATGAGATAATACTAGGTTCATTGCCTGTTCAACAAACTGACTTTCATCCTCAACAATGAAACTATGGCAAGGAATAGAAGTCTTGCGTATAGGTTCCCATAGTTCTCGACCATAGTTCGGAAAGATACTACCAATCATTTCCACATCTGCGATCGCTTGATAAAGTTGGGCGAGGGTATAGGCGCGACCTGCTGAATTGTGAGCCAGTTCCCAACTACACACAGCCACTTGAGGACGTTTACCAAGTTGATGAGCAGTATCAACTGCTAAAATATCCCCTTTTATAACTCCCCAATTCCGATAAAAATTAGCCAGCCGTGGCTCAATTTTCACCGCTCGATTACCTGCTTTTTCTGCCTCCTGTAAACGTCCCAATTGTCGCAAAACCCGAATTAAATTAAAATGAGAGCCAGCCCACTCCGGCTTCAACTCAACCACCTGCTGATAAGCCTTAATCGCTTCTTGTAAACGCCCCAACTGCTTAAAAATATCTCCCAACCGATGCCAAGCCACTGCCTGAATTTCATGATTATTAGAGTCAATTTGTAAAGTGCTTTTATAAAAAGTAATAGCCTGCTCTATTTTGCCTTGCTCTTTCAAAACATCAGCCAATTTTAAAGAAATCTCAGCATCTTTGGGGTTTACCTCCAATGCCTTATAATAAAGTTGTAAATCTGTTGGATTATCTTTAATTGCTCTGTGATAGACTTGAGAAATTTCTTCAGAAGAAATCTGAATTTGATTTCGCAGAGCTTCCCCTAGCTTTTCATGAAATTGTGGCAAATTCGGATCTATTTTAACCGCAGAACGATAGGCGGAGATCGCCCCTTCCCACTCCTCTTTTTTAACTAAAATATCCCCTAAATTATAATGCGACCAAACAAAATTTGGATCTAACTCAATGGCTTTTTGATAGGCTGCGATCGCCCCTTCCCAATCTTCTTTTTTAACTAAAATATACCCTAAATTATGATGAGATAACGCAAAATCTCCCTTCAACTTAATCGCATTTTGATAAGCGTCCGCCGCCTCATTCCATCGCTCCAGTTTTAACAGAGCATCCCCCAAGTTATTATGAGACCAAGAGAACTCCGGGTTAAGAGCGATCGCATTTTGATAAGCCTGGGCCGCCTCTGACCATTGTTCCAACTTCGACAGTGCATCCCCCAACAGGTGCCGAGTTTGACTGTCCTCCGGCGACTGTGCCGCCACCCCACCCAACACCTCAACCGCCTCATCCCAGGCTTCCAACTGCACCAAAACCCTACCTAACTCTCGTTGGGGTTCCAGCCAGTCCTTGTCTAAAGCGATCGCTTTTCGTAATTCAATCGCCGCCGGTTGCCAATCTTCTCGCAGCGCTAGGGCTATACCCAACTTCCAGTGAATTTCTGCCACTGTCCTATGTTGCTGTAGGGGTCTAGTGTTTCTGCGCCGACTCTGTGTGATCAGGAATTGAGGAGACTTAATAGACATAAGGGGGATGCTCTCTCTAGTCGCTATAGGACAGGATTTGTTGGTGTTACCCTAGTAAGGCTTGGTTGGGGAACTATTGCTGATGCAACTTGGCTTTCCCAGTCTCGCCTAATTCAGTATAGACGACGCTCATCTAAAAGTGCAAGGCAAAAACCCAAAATTGATGTTGATCACAGTCATACTAAATCACTCATAACTTGAGATTGTGATAGTTTGATGTTTTTTGATGTTAGTATCTTGAGAGTTTTTGTTAAATTAAAAAAAAACCGATTTTATCGATTTTCAATTTGTAGTTACTGGGAATATCTCCAAAATTATATATCCTAAATATATCCCCTTATCCATTATCATTGTTTTCGGTTTCCTGGTAGGCGTACTCCTTAGATTTTTTAAACGCTTCGATCGCCTCATCCACCCGTCCCCAACCCTGCAGAGCATCACCCAACTTCTGATACACCTCCCAATTCCCCGGATTCAACTCCAGCACCCGGCCATAAATCCCCGCCGCCTCCGACCAATTTTCTCGCTCCAACTCCAGGTCCCCCAACACCTCCCAAACCGAGACCCAATCCGGCACCAGAGCCACTGCCCTTTGATAAGCGACGATCGCCTCTGACCAAGCCTGCATCACTACAGAAACATCCCCCAAATGCACCCACATTTCCCCATCATCAGGAGCCAAAGCCACCGCCTTTTGGTAAACCCCAGCGGCATCAGACCATTGCTCCAACGCTTCCAAAGCCTGGGCTAATAGCTGCAACACCTCCAGGCGTTCAGGTTCCCTATCGAGAAGGTGACGGCAAATATCAACACAGCCCTGCCAATTTTCCGCCCCCGCTGCGGCGATCGCCTCTTCCCAGGCTGGCTGACCCGGTGGTGGTGCAGAAGCCACCCCCCCTATAGGGATGTGATTTTGCCGGGTTACAGGTTCTTCTACCCGCCGCTGAGGAGGTTTCTGGCTGTCTACTACCGGGGAACTAACAGATTGCACTGGGGGCAAAACTGCCATGGGTGGAGACGGTAAAATCTGGTGGTGAGAAGTAGGTAACTGAGATTTATAATCTTCCCCTATGGGAGTAGGGGCAACCCTCCTGCGGTGCCCTCCCAGCCAACTGAAACCAGGAAAACGCTCCCACCAAGGTCGTTGTGGCTGAATTGGTCGGGGGGGTGTCGGTTCCCGACGTTCCGCTAACTCAAAGCAAAGGCGATAATAGGTCATCGCTTCTCCCTGTCGTCCCAAATCATAGAGGGCTTCGGCTAACTGTTGATGAGCTTTAGCACTGTGGGGGTGGGTAGTAACAGCCACCTGATAACAAGCGATCGCCTGAGTTTTTTGTCCCCTACGCCATAACCCCTGAGCCAAATTCAAACATTCCCCCAGGGAAGCTAGTTCCGGTTTTGCCTGGATAGCTTCAAACAAACAGTCCTGTAGGGGCGGGTTCCACAGTCAGCCATGCTTCCGACCAGCCAGCTTTGTAAACCCGCCCCTTCTTTACCCAAAGACCCCCAGGCGCTGGCTAAACTCCGATAAATGCGGGGATGGGGTTTTAACTTCACAGCTTCCTGTAAGCTGACGATCGCCTCTGGGTAGCGTCGCTGTTGCAGACACAATTCCCCCAACTCCTGATGCCATAGGCCATTTTTCGGTTCCAAAGCGATCGCCTTTCGATAGCAGCGTAGGGCTTTACCATATTCCCCCAAACCCACCAGAGCCATCCCCCAGATACCATATGCTCTGGCTTCCCTCGGTCGCCACTGCACCACCTGCTGACATTGCTGGACACAAGCCTGATAGCGCTTTTGCTGATATAACTCCGTGGCCCTTTCCAAAGCGACATCGACATCAGGCGGCGCAAAAGCCCCACCCCCTGGCGGTGGCAACTCTTCCGGTATTTGTCCCCCAGCAATTAAACTCAACACCCGCGCCTGACTAGGAGGTAGGCTTTTGTTACTATGGCGTAAAGCCTTAGACAGATTTTCCAAAGCCATCAACAGGCGGGGATTTTGTTCGAGGGCGCGCCCATAACAGGCGATCGCATCATCCCACTTTTCCTGAGCCACCAGTGCTTGTCCCAAACTGTTGCGAGACTCAAAAGAGTCCGGTTGCAACTCCACCGCGCGCCGATAGGCGGCTTCCGCTTCCGACCACAAACCTTGAGCCGACAGAACCTCCCCCAAATTGTGATAGGCTTGGGAATCGTGCGGCGATCGCCTGACCACCTGACGATAACAAACCTCAGCCTCCTGGAGTCTGCCACTTTGTAAAAGGCTATTACCCACCGCCAAAAACTCGGAGACTTCCCCCTCTTCTGGCTGCAAAATCAAAGCCTGATATCGACAACTCACAGCTTGCTGAGGTTTTCCCAGCTTATGCCACACTTTACCCAAATTCCGATGAGCAGCTACCAAGTCTGGCTGGAGAGCGATCGCCCTTTCATAGCATTTTATCGCCTGTTCCCAGCCTTGCATTCTCGCCGCGAGACTACCCAAATTCGTGTGAATTGTCGCATCTTCCGGGTTTAACTGCACCGCCTTCTGAAAAGCCGCCACCGCCTCCGGTAATCGTTTCATCCCCAACAAAGCCTTACCCAACAAGGCGTAAATATTCGCCGTCTCTGGGTCTAATGCCAAAACCTGCTGACACAGACTCAAAGCCTGCTGAAATTGTTTTTCCTGCAAATTCGCTTCCACCTGTGCCACCATATCCGATAGTGGCTCCGCTATAGTTTGAGGAATCTCTAGTTTCTCCTGACTTGCGCTTTCAGGTTGGGGCGGGGGCGGGGGCGGGTCTTTCCTTTCAACCACAGATTCCCTGTAACCAAGAGTCTGCGCCCTTTGATACCAATATTGTGACCAATATTCATCTCCCCGCTGTTGCCAAACTTTACCCAATAACTGACAGGTGACAGCAGAATTAGGGTCATGGTTGAGGGCTTGTTCACAAGCAGCCATGGCGGCATGAATGTCACCACTTTGGAGATGAAATTCAGCTTGTTTCTGAAACCCGGCGGCTAGGGCGGTTTCGCTCAAATTGGGAAAATTGATCATAGGAACCTTGGACATTGATGGCTGGGTGAGATCATGTTTCTGGCTAGGAGTCGGAAGGCTGGCTGTATCGGTGGTGAGTACAGAGTCTAGCAACTGTAGCAAGGTCTGTGGGTTAATCCAGATATCTTCTGTTAAGGCTGTAGGATACATCAGTTGTCGGAGAGGATAGCAGTCTAACGCTTCTCCGGTGATGTAGTAGTGATGGAGTCCCAGTTGCCGACTTAACCCCCAAAAGTAAGGCCTAATGTAGTGGGGAGACATCAGTTCAATTATCGTCGTTTCAGGCTGACAGAAGATTAAATTGGTTAACCCGCTACCGTGGGATGCTACAATCACTTCTGCTTGGGAAAATACTTGAGCCTGTTCTGCGACAGATAGGGTTTCTGGGCTGATGGTAATAAATCCCCGCTGCTGCAATAGGGCGGCGATCGCTTCTTCATTTAACAACCGCCGATATTTGGCGCTATGACGGCTGATATAGATGAGCTTTGGTGTTTTTTGACCTAATTTGGATTTCTGTGTGTCGGAGAGTTCCAGAAAGCCCTCTGAGTTCAGGTTAACGCCTAGGGTGTCCTCCTGTAGCCAAGTCCGACGATGCCAAGCTAACACCCAGGGTGGTGGATAGCCTACGGGTCCGGCAAAATCAGGCACTAAAAGCTGATCTGCTTGGATATGGGGGTGAATGTCGCTTTCGACTATTTGCGATTCTGGTATACCTAACCGTTGCAGGGTTTCTCGTTGGAAGGGGTGACGGATACTGTTGACTACAATGCGATCGATATCCTGCCAATTGTAGCCAGCCTGTCGCAAAATTTCTAATCGCGGCAGTACATCAACCATCCAATGAAAGTAAACACTACCCGATATTCCTGATACTACCGCAACAGTTCCGGCGATCGCCTCTGCTTCTGTCAGTCCATCCTTCGCCAAAATCGGGTGGCGGCGAGGGTCATGGTTACGGCAACCTGGTAAGGGAGTCGGATAAAATCGGGAAAATTGTGGCAGCATCTCCCCTTCCGCGTTAATTATGGCGGTGGCGTTACAGACTTTCCACCAATTGCGACGCGGATCAACAATCGCCCGCCCC
Source organism: Limnospira sp. PMC 289.06 (assembly GCF_032350395.1). Taxonomy (NCBI): domain Bacteria; kingdom Bacillati; phylum Cyanobacteriota; class Cyanophyceae; order Oscillatoriales; family Sirenicapillariaceae; genus Limnospira; species Limnospira sp. PMC 289.06. The sequence goes on along the minus strand of NZ_JARPLC010000006.1, from coordinate 66,896 downwards.
TGGGGTAAAATTGTCACCTTTCCGGTGGGGTTGCATAAAGGTAAAGGCGCTGGGGGTTTCAATTTGTATTGATGGCTGCCTAACTGTTGGGGGGCAAAGTTTTCTATAATAGGCTGTAGGCAAGGATAGCAGTCTAATCCTTGACAGGCTGGTAGGTCGGGGTCAGCAGCCGGTAACTCTGGTATTGACGGAATGGGTTGAGATAGGGGTGGGCTGGTTTCCGGTTCGGCTGTTAATAGTTCTAAACTCTGATTATAATGTTTTTGGGCTTCTTTCAGGCGACCCTGTTCCCTCAGAATATCTCCCCAAGCCAAATGGGCGGCGGTGAAGTCCGGTTGCAGTTTTAGGGTTTTTTGATAGTATTGTTCGGCGGAACCAAAGTTCTGGTATTCTGCTAGGGCTTGACCTAAGTGAAAGTAGGTTTGGGCTAGTGTGATCACACTTACGGATATGTCGTTTTGATTCAGTGCTTGTAGTAGCTGGGCGCAGGCTTTTTGGGCTTCCCCTAAACTGCCATCAACGGCTTGCTTTTCACTTTCGGTTATATAGGCGGTTAACAGGAATTCCTGCCCTTTAATGGCTTCTTTTAAATGGGCGATCGCTTCTGGAAAATCTGCTAATTCCATCAGTGACCAAGCTAAATCACTATGGATACCCGGAAACTCTGGCGCTAGGATTAACACTTTTTGGAAGCAGTCTAGGGCGGCTATATGGCTTCCCTGTTGTTGCAGCGCTTTCCCTAGGTTATGTTGAATTATGGCACTGTCCGGTTGCAGTTGTACGGCTTTTAAAAAGGCGGCGATCGCCCTATCCCAATCCTGTTTTCCTAATAGCGATCGGCCTAGGTTATTATGGAGGCTGGCAGTCTGGGGCCATTTCTTCAGGGCGGTTCCGAGAATCTCTAAGGCGGTTTTATATTCCCCCCTTCCTACTAAAATACCCCCTAAATTACTATAAGCCATGGGGGTTTCCGGTTCCAGATAAATGGCGTTTTGATAGGCGGCGATCGCTTCCATTTCTCGCCCTTGCTTTTGTAGGATTAATCCTAAGTTATAATAGGCGTTCGTGTAGTTCGGCTTGTGGATTATCCCTTGACGGTAAGAGGCGATCGCCTCCTCTATATATCCCAATTTTTCTAAGACAAATCCTAGATTATAATGTACCTCCGGCCACTGAAAATAAACCTCTAACGCCCTTCTATACCAATCTACCGCCTTGCCATAATCTTTCTGCTCCTGACACAATAAACCTCGCTCGGCTAGGGCTTGAGCCGCTGGGGATGGTTGGTTTATCGACTGGTTGCTAACCATCATCATTCATGTATTTTTTCTGTATACATCGTCACTTTTTACCCATTAATAATAAGTCGAATTTACAGCCATAATCTATCATTACCAATTTCTCAAAATATCCCTCACCATCTAGGCTAAAACAACCTCGACTATTATCCGGTCAAATTTCACAAATCTTAATATATTGTCAAAAACATCGGAATTTAGGTTAAGAAAAGTCTCCCGATCTACCACCTACTCAACCACTAGATTAAATCGAAGCTGTCGGAGTCGAGGTCATCTAAGCCTTCTCCTAAATGCAGAATCGGAATCGCTTGTCCATTGCCGTCAATGTAATATAAAACGCCACTGGTAGAGTTATAAACCAGGTTAGCCCCTCCCGTATTGGTGGGATTGTTCGGATCAAAGTTAGCAATTGTGGTAAACTCACTATCAGCTAGGTTTCCCGCCCCTCCCAACATATCAAAAATATCCGCATCTAATTCGATGCGATCTTCACCCACAGTAAAATCTGTGATGGTGTCGAGTCCAAACAACTCTTGAATACTGAAGGACTCCTTATCGGGGTCACCAGAAACCAGGCTAAAGGTATCAGATCCTTTACCCCCCGTCAGAAGGTCATTACCTTTCTCGGCAAAAATGCGATCGTTCCCCTGACCACCATAAACGGTATTATCCCCTCTACCACTATGGATAACATCATCACCCTTACCACCAAAGATCAGGTTATTTCCCGGCCCACCAAACACGGTGTTATTACCTTCGACACCGTAAATGGTATCGTTACCAATACCACCATAAATTAGGTCATCACCCTTATCTCCAGACAGGATATTATTACCTTCCCCGCCGTAGATGGTATCATCTCCCTGACCTCCGTGGATGATGTCATCACCCTTACCACCAAAAATCAGGTCTTCTCCCTCGTTACCAAATAGGGTATTATTGCCTTCTCCAGCGTAGATTGTATCGTTACCTTTACCCCCATAGATGCGATCGTCTCCTGAACCACCATAAACGAGGTCATCTCCCTCATCTCCAAATAGGGTGTTATTGGCTTCTTCTCCAAAAATGGTATCGTTGCCTTTACCTCCGTAGAAGAGGTCATCTCCTAGACCTCCAAATAGGCAGTCCTCACCCTTGCCACCATAGATGATATCGTTACCCTTGCCACCCGCGATCGCATCATTCAGGTTCCCACCAATGATCAAATCACTATCTTCAGTACCCACAAAGCGGTTTTCCTGGTTCATAAACCCTTCGATGATTAAGCCACCATCGATCGCATTGGGATTAGGCCTGCTGCTGTGGGGCTGTGTGGGATTAGGTATTAATTCGGCGGTCATGGTAATTCATTCCTGGTAGATTCACGGTTGTACTCAAAAACGTAACACAGTGATATAAGCAACTATAATACTGCTCAAACACCCGATATATTTAGCGATTAGAGTCTCCGGGATTCCCTGGAACCTAAATCAGCGATCGCAACTAATCCCCCGACCCTTCTCAATCATCCGAGTGATTGGCCGCTGACAAAATCAGTCTAACAGTTACATTATCTACTGGCAATATAGCACAGTGATATAAGCAACTATAATACTGCTCAAACACCCGATATATTTAGCGATTAGAGTCTCCGGGATTCCCTGGAACCTAAATCAGCGATCGCAACTAATCCCCCGACCCTTCTCAATCATCCGAGTGATTGGCCGCTGACAAAATCAGTCTAACAGTTACATTATCTACTGGCAATATAGCGATGACATCTGATTCAGGTTCTTTGACCGATAATCCTGACATTTGTTCCGGTTTAACTATTATGTATCAGTCCATACCAGTTCTATTTTATCCTGTTACAATATCAAAATAGTTGAGTCGTTTATGTCAAGCTACAGTAAAGAATGGCTCGACTATGTTAAGTTAGTGTAAAGGTATTGATAAAAGATGATTTTTGATGTATAATTTACGCGGGGAGAATGGCATCAAATTAATCACTAAATATGGCAATTAATTCTCGCTGCCCCCTCCCCCATCGGTTTTATGGTATTTGCTCAACTTCCGCCGCCGGTTCTAGGCTGGGTTGAAGTTCGATCGCCTGGCGTTGTCTTTGGCGAAATTCCGCCGCCGCATCTTGGATATTTTGATTTTGTTGATTTTGGATGAATTCCCCATTCATATCAAACCGACCTTGCTGGACACTGTGGAGAATATCGAACAATGTCCGCTGATTAAGGGTATTAGAGGAGTCGGTAGTGCTATTACGACTATCAAAATCTTGCAGGGGATTAATGGTGGCTTGGGCGATTAATTCAGGTGCAGCCATAACCGCAGACCCGAACCCGAAAGTAGCGATCGCCGAAATACTCAAACCTAGGGTAAGTTTCAAAGGTGTTAATTTCATAGTGGCTATCAGATTCAAACAACTACTGTAATCATACCTCTCCTGTACAGAAGAGGTATGGCAATTTAGAAATTCGTGGGAGTATCAAGCGAACCGACGGCGTAAGAGGGGTTGAATGATTAATAACGAGGCGATCGCAAACGCCAACAATACCACCAAAGCCACCCCAAAAGTTATATCACCAAAAGGAGCCACCATCACCACACTACCGAAAGACCAACTCTCATGGATATAAAGATAGCGAATTGGCTCGATCGCATAACTTAATGGATTCAGGGTAGCCACCACCTGTAACCACCGAGGCATAAATGACAGAGGCGCTAAGGCGGTGCTGGCAAATAATAGCGGTAAATTAGTCACAAAAATCACCGCAATTAGTTCAATGTGACCAGGGAGGGCAAAAGCCAGACCTAAACTTAAACCCGTTACCCCCAAAACCAATAATAACACCACCAGAGCAATCACTGCTAATCCCGCAATTCCTGGCAATCCTGCCCCGATAAATGCCGCCACAGCGACAATCGCTGCAGTTTGAATAAAGCTGAGGGTGACGATATAAATTGCCGAAGCCAAAACAATGGAAAATCGGGAAGCCAAAGGTGCTACCAGTAGGCGATTAAGGAACCCAAATTCTCGGTCAAACATCACCGGCAATCCGGCATTTAAAGCCCCCGCAAAGGCGGTAAATACCATAACTCCTGCCCCCAAAAATTGACCATAATTATCAGTTTCTCCAAATAATCCTTTGGGAGCATTTTGGAATAATGCACCGAAGAGAATTAGCCACATTAATGGCTGAATTACTCCGGCTATTAAAGTTGATGGTCGTCGCTTCAATTGAATAAATAAACGACGGGTTAAAGCCGCTGTTTCCTGAATAAAATCGGCGATATCATTGGATTTTTCCGGTCTAATTTCAGTATTGGATAACTGATTAATGCTGGTACTACTCATGGTTTACAAGTCTCCATTAACGGTTGATTTTAGACAAGTTAACGCATATTGCGCTTTTTCTCCGCTTTCGGGTCGCGAGTGGCGACGGCGGCCATTTCTGCATCCATTAGAGTTTGACCTGTAGCCGCTAAATAGACATCATCTAAACTAGGGCGAGATTGTGCTATCCCAAAGGTGGGTAAGCCAGCATCTTTAAGGGCTTGTTGAATGGTAAATAGGGCATCATTTTGGGATGCAACTACTAGGTTCAGAGAATTTCCCTGAGCCTGATTGATGATTACCTCTTGGACACAGGGGAGGGGCTCCAATAGGGCTTTGGCGGCTTCGGCTTCTGGTAATGGGGAAAACTCCCTAATTTTTAGGGTAATGCGATCGCCTCCTACTCTGTCTTTAAGTTCTGAGGGGGTTCCGGTAGCAATTACTACCCCTTTATCAATGATGGAGACGCGATCGGCTAAAACATCTATTTCCTCTAAATAATGGCTGGTAATCAACACTGTGATACCTTGTTCTCGCAATTGTCGCAGGAAATCCCACACTACTACCCGACTTTCAATATCTAACCCAACAGTGGGCTCGTCGAGTACCAAAACATCCGGTTGATGCAGGAGTCCAGAAGCCAGATCTAGGCGCTTACGAATACCCCCAGAATAAGTCCCGGTTTTTTGATCAATCCATTCCCCTAATCCTAGCAAATTGGACACGGTTTCAATGCGCTCTTTGATGCGAGGACGGGGGATATGGTACAAGGAGGCTTGTAGTTGCAACAGTTCCCGACCTGTGAGAACCTTATCAATGGCTACTTCCTGGGCTACATAGCCAAGGCGCTGTCTAGCTAATTTGGGCTGATCGAGAACTGAAATTCCCGAAACGGCTAACTTTCCAGCGTCGGGAGTGATTAATGTACACAGCGATCGCAGGGTCGTGGTCTTACCTGCGCCGTTAGGACCAAGCAAGCCAAAAATTTCCCCAGGCTGAATTTCTAAGGAAATATCTTTGACGGCTTCTACTGAGCCGTAACGTTTTTGGAGATTTTGGATAAGAACGGCAGGAGTCATGTCACAATTAAGCTAGGTGCTGCCCATATTTACATTGCTCAACATTTTAACAGTCGCCCGTGTTAGTTAGTAAACTAAAGGCCTTGTACCATGAGCCGGATTTTGATTGCTGAAGATGAACCCCGGATAGCTGCTTTTTTGGAAAAGGGACTGCGGGCTAGTGGTTTTACTACTGCGATCGCCAATAGTGGACAAGATGTTTTAGATCAGGCGGGCGGCCAGAATTTTGATTTGCTGATCCTAGACCTGGGACTCCCTGACCGCGATGGTTTCCAGATTTTAAAAGAATTGCGTGGTCAGGGGGAAACTTTACCCATTATCATCCTCACCGCTAGGGATGACCTCAGCGACAAGGTGGCGGGTCTGGAGGCGGGGGCTGATGATTATGTGACTAAACCCTTTCGCTTCGCTGAATTGCTGGCTAGAGTCCGCGCTAGACTCCGCAACCAAACAGGTAAACCGGCTGATGATAATAAGACTCTCTCCACCGCTAATGTCTGCTTGAATTTGTACACTCGTGAGGTACAAGTGGCCGATCGCACTGTCCAACTTTCCGCTAAGGAATTTCTGCTATTGGAAACTTTTCTGCGTCACCCGGAACAGGTACTTAGTCGAGAACAGTTACTTGATCAGGTTTGGGGTTATGATTATGACCCAGGCTCTAATATCGTTGATGTCTATGTGGGCTATCTACGGAAAAAATTAGGAAGCGATCGCATTGAAACGGTTAGAGGTATGGGCTATCGGTTATCTACTTCCCCCGCTTCCTCCCCTCACATTTGACAGTGGTTGATATGATCTGCCATTTTGGGGGGAACAATTGATCTGGAGCGATCATCTTGTTTATAACTGTTTTGGTCGATTCAGATTGTTGAGGGGTTAACTAAAATTAATCCAACTTCCAGTTTCGTTTGATAATCTTTAGGGTGTGTCCAAGCTCAAATTAGCCGTTAATTCCCTACGCATAAAATCCTTTGGTTCTGGGTTTTGTGTGGGTTTTCCTATGGTAAAGCGATCGCACTTTTGTAGATTAATAATTTTCTGACCAAGACTTCATGGATATCTTAAACAATACCCTTATAATGAGGGGTACAAACCGGAAACCCTCGGATTGCTGATCAGCCAAGTTCCTTGGCGACCAACCCCAGCTCAAGATCACATAAAACCGATCTAATGGTATATTACACCATGTCAACTTGTCGTTCTGGAACTATCTGTATATTGAGAGGAGGCCATCTGTTACCATTGCTCAGAAGTTGGACTACAACCCATCTGACTGCTTAGTGGTACATTGAGGACGTTATTATCCCCGATTATGCCGTTACAGCATTATAGGCTGTTGTGAGCCTCAGATGATAACTCTAAGTGATTTACTAGATCACAGATGGGTTAAATTTGAACTAAACCATTAATTGTTAATTATTCCAATTGAGGATTTTTCTAGCATGGACGAAGAACTTTTTACAACAGTATTCCTAGAAGATGATGAGCTTCAGGAAATCTCCGACGATTTCGAGGCAGAAACTCCGTTTTTGTTGCCCATAGAAACTGTAGATGATGCTGCTGAGGTAGAAATTACGACCACAGCCGCCCCCGTAAATCCCCTGAGTGATGTAGTAAATCTTCGGGACTTTATTATTGAACAACTTTTTGATGAGGAAGTTTATCTAGCTCAAAACCCAGACCTCGCACAATTTAAATTAGAACTAGAAGCAGCGGGTTTTGAGTTTAATCTACGGGAACACTTTAGGGAATTTGGTAAGTTTGAAGGTCGCGAATTTAGTGCTTTTTTCAGTGTGACTCGATACCTGGAGAAAAACACTGATATTTCCCTAGTCATCAATCGTGAAGAAGCCTTCAGTCACTTCTTGGATTTTGGTCTGAATGAAGCTCGAGAATTTAGCGACTTTTTTAGCGCCAGTTTTTATGCCGAAGCCAATCCAGACTTAGCTGCTATTACTCAGGAAACTTTAGTTAGTAAGTTCGCTCATTTCTTGGGTGTTGGACAGTTTGAAAATCGCCGGTGTAGCAGAGTATTTGATGCTAATAACTACCTACAACTTAACCCAGACGTTAGTCAGTTACTGCAAGAATCAGCTAACCTAGGTTTACAAATTAGTGCCTTTAGTCACTTCATCACCAGGGGTCGGTCTGAAAATCGGCAGTTTAGCAATATCTTTGATGTGAGCGAATACCTGCAACTCAACCCCGATTTAGTTCCCTTTGTTGAAAGTGGGGAAATTAACGCGATCGACCACTGGGTAAGATTCGGTATTTCTGAACGGCGCGAGTTTAGTCTTTCCTTCACTGTTTCCCAGGTTTTAAGAACTCTCAGTCTCAGCAGTTTAACCGAAATCAACATCTCGGAACTGTTTGCTCAAATAGAAAGCAATCTCGCTTTAATTATTGAGAGTGAAGATGATGTCGATGATGATGTCGATGATGATGTCGATGATGATATCGATGATGATGTCGATGATGATGTCGATGATGATATCGATGATGATGTCGATGATGATATCGATGATGATATCGATGATGATGTCGATGATGATATCGATGATGATATCGATGCTACAGCACCCGAGATTCCACAGATACCCCCATTACCGGTAATACCTCCCATAGCAGAGCAACCCGAACCCGAACCCGAACCCGAACCCGAACCCGAACCCGAACCCGAACCCGAACCCGA
>NZ_JARPLC010000006.1:55252-58487 GCF_032350395.1 Limnospira sp. PMC 289.06 | reverse complement strand
ACCGGAACCTGAACCGGAACCTGAACCGGAACCGGAAGAACCCGAATTACCATTAGACGTTGTTCTGGATGTTGAGCACATTCTGACCACCTATGAATCTCAGTTACAAATAGCTTTTGAGGTTCAAGATGTTACCACGATTTCGACTCGGGAACTCTTAGATTGGCTAGATGAGAATGCTTTAGAAGCTGGTATTAACCCGTCTCCTTTTGTCGATATCCAGTTTTATGTAAGGACTTTCGGTCAGCAATTAACCCAATTTTACAGCGTAACCTCTGTTGAAGAGTTAAGTTACCTGCAAATTGTCAACTTCATAGAAGGGGAAGGCTTAGAACGCGGATTTTCTCCCAGTCCTAATATCAACTTTACTCACTTTAAAGCCACCTACAGCAGCCAAATAGAAGCCTTCTTTAGGACTTCCATTGAGAATATTACTAATGCTCAACTGTTCAGCTATATTGTGGAAGTTGGTCTGGAACAAGGTCAGAGTCCGTCAGTTCTGATTGATTTGAATTTCGTACTGTCAAATCAGCAGTCGGTGACAGCTATTGAATCCCACTTTGGGACAGAAATTGCTAACTTGACTAATGCTGAAATTTTGCAGTTTATCAGTTCGGATGAAGGTTTACAACGAGTCACTCCTTCTACCTTAGTAAGTCTCAACTACTTCCGAGCAGTTCACAGAACCCGCTTAGAAGAGTTTTTTGGTACTGAGATTACCGAAATCTCCAACTCTCAAGTATTTACCTTTGTGAATACCATTGGTTTGCAAGAAGGGTTAAATACCTCGGCTAAATTAGGTTTTAGCTATCTGCAATCTGTCTATGGTGAACGCATCACTGCGGCTCTGGGAGAGGGTGCTAGTCAGCAGCAAGTCCTGGCATTTATTCAACGGGAAGGCTTACCAGAAAATGTTAATCCTTCTGTGTTTGTGCATCTGGATTTTGTGCAACAAAGCCAATCACAAGAAGTTCAGCAATTTTTCAATGTTGAGAGCGCTACGGAACTGTCTAATCAACAGGTAATCAACAGCATTAAAGCTAATGTTCTGGTTGATGTTCAATATGTGGTGACTCAATATGCTGAACAATTGGCTGAGTTCTACGAAATTGAGGTCGAAGAGGTTAACTCTTTAAGTTCGGAACAGGTGATTTCTTTCAGCTTGGGTGCGGGAGCTAATTTGGGTATTAATCCTGCTCCTATTAACTTTGCTGAAACTCGCGAATTATTTGAGACAGAACTGAGAGACTTTTTCCGGGTTTCGGATGTTACAGTTCTGAGCGATAGTCAAGTTAACTCGTTCGTAATCAATCAAAGCCGACTTTCGGGACGGGTTAATCAGCTAGTTAATGTGGTTAATGTTAACTACTACCAGAGTATTTTCTCTGAGGCTCTCACGGCTACTTTTGGCGAAGATTTTACTGAGAGAAATGTAGTGCAATTTGTGTTCGGGGATGCAGCGCCTGCTATTAACACCCGGTTTGCTAAAATCAAATATAAAGCTGCACTGGAACAATATGCACAGTCTTTGGGTCGCACTCTGGAAACTCTGACTGATGATGAAGTTCGCCTGTATTTATTTACGGAAGGGTTTGATGTTGAAAATACCCTAACTCCGTTTAATCTGGAGGTTGTCACGACTGAATATGAGATTCAACTGACAGCTTTTTATGGAGTGACAAATGTAGCGGTTCTCAGTGAACAGCAAATTTATCGTTTTGTGGTTAATCAGGCTTTAGAGCAGGGTCTGAGCCTGGCTGAGGTGGTGGATGAGGAAGCACTGGAAGTCCTGCGGGAAGAGTACAGCAGCTTGCTCATAGAATTCTACGGCGTGGAAAACGTAGAAACTCTCAGCACTAATGTGGTCCTCGATTTCATTTATGGTGGCTTGTCTCGGATAGTTGATTATGACTACTTCCGGTTTACTTTTACTGGAGATGTCGAGGCGACTTTTGGGGTGGAAAGCATCAGCGAAGTTACTAAACTCCAAATTGTAGAGTATCTCTATGAACAGGAGGTTAGTGTCAGTTCCCTACACTGGTTTAATGTTGAAGCGTACTTGGAAGAACATGGTTCGGCGGCGGAAACGGCGATCGCACAATTTTTCCGGGTAAGTTCCATCAATGAACTTTCGGTAACTCAGATTCGTGATTTTGCGCTGAATATCGGTGTTCAACAATTCAGCATTGAAGGTGCGCTTAATATTGAGTATATTCGGGAAACCTTCAACGCGGCTATTGTTTCCAGCGATCTGGCGGTTAACGCATGGTTGGAAAGTTTCTCTTTCCTGAATGTTGATACTGCTTATGTTCAGAGTCAATTGGAAGGGTTACTGCTAGATGAAACCTTGACTCTGGAACAGGTAAATGAGATTTTGGGGACGGAAATTGACAGTTTGGATGGGTTGACCGATCGCCATCTGATTACGTTGGTGTTTAATTCCGATTTCCAAGAAATTATCGGTGATGTGGAAATTCAACTTTTCCAAGAAACTCTCAATATTGACTATGTGCGGACTGTCTTTGCATCGGCGATCGCTCATACTTTGGAAGTTGATATCACCGCTGTTACTGGTGAGGAAGTCCTCACGGTTCCTAATGAACAGCTTGATGAGTTTCTACTGGCTCAGTCGGAACAAATTGCCACAGAATTGGAAATTGATGCCGATGATGTGACTCTGGAAGTGGCTCAAGAGTGGTTTATCACTAACTCGGTGACTACTGTTGAGGGTTTATCTGTTGAGGTTGATATTGCTTACATTAAATATCAATTGCAACAGTCCCTCGATGATGAACAGATATCTCTTGAGGATATTAATTCCGTCCTTGATGAACCTGTGGAGGAATTTGATGAACTCACAGATGAACAAATTGTTACCCTCGGTCTCAATGTTGAGTTTCAATCTCAATTCTCCCTAGAGATTAGTCTGGTTCAAACAGAACTGAGTATCGGTTTTGTGGTTTCTCAATTCTCTGCTGAATTGGCTGACTTCTTCGGTTTGTCTGAGGCAGAATTCGCGGCGAAAGAATTTACTCAAGAAGAAATTATCGAATTCTTTAGCTCTACTCAAGCTCAGGCGATCGCTGAATTTCTTGGGGAAACTGTTGTCGGTGGCGAAGATAATGACGATCTCGGCGACGACCAGGATATCGTTGATGAGTCTAATGATGATTCCGACGACGACGACCAGGATATCGTTGATGAGTCTAATGATGATTCCGACGACGACGACCAG
>NZ_JARPLC010000006.1:39362-55243 GCF_032350395.1 Limnospira sp. PMC 289.06 | reverse complement strand
GATGATGATTCCGACGACAGTCCAGAGTTTGCAGCCGAGGACGTTCTGGCTTACATCGAACAGTTGATGGTCAATGTCGAGACCGTTACCCAAATGGAAGAAATCGATATCGAGTTTGTCACCTATCAGGTTGGGGAACTGTTCCAGGCTTCTGTTTTCAGCCTCGAAGATGTCAATACGATCTTAGAGACTGAATATGAATCTGTGGATGAGTTAACCACTGAAGACATCACGACTTTGGCGTTTAGCGTTGAATTCCAAGAGGTTCTAGGTGAGGATTTCGAGATTGAACTGGTACAGTCTGAAGTTAACTACAGCTATCTGCGAGCCTCTCAAGCTGAAGCGATCGCTGCTTTATTTAGCACAGAAGAAAATCCGATTACCGTTGAGGATGTCCTACGCGGTGAAATCGAACCTTTGACAGATGCTGAGATTTTGGCAGCCTTTGAGGAGAATTTCTTAACTGCTGATGTCGGATTTATTCGCTATCAAGTTGAGCAACTTCTGGCGGAGACAACCATTACCATTGAACAGGTTAATGAGAGCCTCTCCCTTGAGGAGTCCGTAGAAGCCATTGTAGAGCTTAATGATGCTCAAATCATCAATTTGGTCTACAACCAAGAATTCCAGGCCTTGCTGATGGAAGCAGAGCAGACTATAGAGCTATCTGCTATCAACTACGAGGCATTCATTGAGGCGAATGCAGAAACCTTAATCGCACAGTTTGAGGTGGATGATGTCACAGAGCTGACCTTAGAACAAGTTCATGGGTTCATGTTCAGTGGACAAGTCAGCATTCAGGGATTTGTCAACTTTGACTATCTCCGTGAGACTTTCATCAGTGCGATCGCATCCCAGGAACTGGCAGATAGCACAGTTCTTGACTGGTTTAACACTGATTTCTCATTGATTAACATCAACTTCCTGAATGCTCAATTCAACGGGTTTACAGCAGAAGTACAAACACAGTTGTTGGATTCTCTGGGTATTGAACTTAGCGAAGCCGAATCCCTCAGCCATCAGCAGCTCATCCAAATTTTCTACAGCAGTGAGTTCCAAGCCATTACGGGAATTGAAACCCTGCAAACACTAGCCTTTGATTGGCAAGGGTATGCACAAGCTAATGCCGAAGCCTTGGCTGATTTCTATCAAGCCTTCCTCGTGCCAGCTATCCCAGAAGGTCAGGCTCCTAATTCTGTAGTGGTTGAATTGTCTAATTTCACCGGAGAACAAGCACAGGTAACGGTGACATTAGAAGAAGTGGAAGGAGGCATTCAAGTCACAGTTGACAGTGTGGAACCCATCGCCGATATTAACGGTGTCTTCTTCGATATCGAAGATAGTAGCCTTCTCGATAGTCTGTCTGTAACTGGGGATGATGTCACCAATTCTAGCTTTAGTGGTGATGTCAAACGGGTAAGAAATACCTCTATTTCACCGCTGAAATTTGATGCGGGCGTGCAAATCGGCACTCCTGGTATTGGTCAGGATGATATTCAATCCACAGTGTTTGTGATTACTGCAGATGGCGAAGAATTGAGCCTAGATCAGTTTGTTGGTCAGGAATTTGGAGTTCGTCTAACCAGTGTACAGTCAGGGGGAAGTCGCAGTGCTAGCAGTAAGTTGCGCGGAACTGCAGAAGCTGTTTTTACCGCTGATGGTGATGATGTTGGTGTGATTGATGTTAGTTCCCTTTCTGCTGAACAGGTGTTAAACTTTGCCTTCGGGCAAGGATGGCAATCGGGAATTGACCCGACCGAGTTTGTGGAAGTTGATTTTCAACGACAACAGTTCGCCGTTGAAATCGCGCGAGCCTATAACATTGATGTTAGCGAAGTTGCCTCCCTGGAAAGCTCTTTGGTGCTGGATTATATCTATGGTGGTCTTTCGAGCCAAATTGACTTCGAGTTCTACCGCACTAAATATGCCGCTTCCTTGGAGTCTACCTTTGGAATGAGTGCTGAGAATCTGACCCGCGTACAAATTCTTGAACACGCCTATACGGTAGGTTTGGAACAAGGGTTTAATTTTGTCGCCATTGACTATAATGCGATCGCCGCTCAATATCCCCAAGTCTTTGCTGACTTCTTTGGTATCCCGGTTGAGGAAATTTTCAACCTGGATCTGTCAATTATCCAAAGTTTTGACTTGGGAATTGCCTCGGAACTTGGCATCGATATCACCCAATTTGTTGATATTGAATTCTTCCGCCAACAAGCCAGCCAACAAATTCTTCAGAACTATCGCATTGAAAATGTATTCCGCATTGATTCTCAACAACTGTTTGAGTTTAGTTTGCAAGGCAATTTCAGCACCGCACCGACTATCGATCTCAATTGGGCAATGACTCAATATGCTGATATCTTGGCTGAAAATCTCGCTGATTTTGATCAAGATGGCGATGGTAACATTGATAATTCCGAACTGTTCGATGCTTTGACCGGCCAACTGCTGGAAGCAGGTAACGAAACTTCTGATATCTACAGCTTTGAGCAATATTTCGAGTCGGAAGATGTGCAAGAACAGGTGGCTGAGTTCTTTGGTGTCGAATCCTTTGAGGATGTTACCTTTACTCAGCGCTTAGAGTATATGTTCGGCGCTGGTCTGCAAGCGGGAATTGACCCCTACAGTGAGGAGTTCCTAGAAGCTAATCCGCAAATGGCAATGGAGATTTACCTGGAAGAAAACTCTACGGCTTTGATTGAGTTTGCTGGAGTTCGGTCTATTAATCAGGTGACATTCTTGGATGTTTATAACTTCCAAGCCATCAATGAGATTAATGCTTTCTCTGGCATCAGTAGCATCGATGACATTGATGATATCGATGACATTGTCGATGACATTATCGATGATGGGGATGCCTTCTCTGTGTAAAATATCAGTTAAGTTTACCTTAAGATATAGGGAAACTTACTCGGACAATTAACAGCTAAATTAGAGTGAGGTTGATGATTCAATCTCACTCTTTTTTTGAGGGTATATCAGCGGCAACTTAGAAAGTTGATTGTCTCCTAATTAGCAGGGGGTAACGGCCGTTTAACTGACGGGAGAGAGAAAGTAATCATGAATCACTATTCAAGGGGATTTGAGATGACCTCTAAGCATTCATTAAACCATGCTTGCACATTTTCATTGATTTCTGAGGAATTAAAGGAGTGGGAAAAGGTGCTTAAATTTAGGGCTTCATCCGATACATTAGTCTCCCAACCTTCATCATGGTTGTTGACAATGACCGGGTAAGTATAGGTGATTTGTTGGATTTGGGTTTGCTGGGAATTAAAAACTCCTTCAAAACATGAACCAATATCGGAGTTTTGAATATAAACTAAACCCCGGACATGATTATTTTGGTAAGTTTCAAAGACAATATATTCCGCCCCAACTTGTGTAGGGGATGAAACTGTCCCGCGAAACTGTATTTCTGAGACCATAGAAACGGTTGCCACCCCAAGGGCGATCGCCATTTTGGGGATGACGGTCCAGACTTCCATAATTTAGTCCTGGCTGACAACACCTGATGACTACAAGAGATAAACCGCCAATTCCCGAAATCTTTATCTGTTAATCTTGAATAACTACTAAACTCCCCGTATAGCAAGCTACCCACACCTGTCGAGTTTTGGGGTCGTAAGTAATTCCTATGGGGTTCAAGCCTACGGTGATGGTATCCAGAATTTCCATATCCTCAGCTTGAACTTTACTGACGGTGTGGGAGTAATAGTTGACTACATACAGGAATTGATCATCATCTGATAAGACCATACTACGAGGGGCTGCACCTGTAAAAATTTTCCTGATAATTTCCCCGGTTTCTGTATCAATTTTGGCGACATGATCATCACCATTCAGGGTAACATATAAATATTTTCCGGTGGAATCTAAAACCAGGTGGCGAGGATATAAACCTACGTTATACATCCAATTTACTGAGTAGTCCTGTAGGTCGATTTTGGCGATATCGGAAGTTCCCATCACGGCTATATAAGCAGTTTGAGAATTAGGAGAGATGGCAATACCACGGGGGAATCTGCCTACAAATATCCTTTGTATTTCTTGATTAGTGTCGGTATCAATAACGCTAACATCTCCTGAACACCAGTTAGTTACTAACACATATTTACCATTAGGAGAAACCGCGATAAATTTGGGAACTGAACCTACTTTAATCGCTTTTTCAATGGTGAAATTCTCGGTATTAATCCCATAGATAAAACTAGGGTCGAATTGTTCTGATGGTAAACAGGTATCATAACCGGGATTATTAAACTCAGGACCATACATCCGATAATTGGAGATATAAGCAAATTTTCCATCTTTAGAAACGGCGGCTTCTACCGGAGAACCTTTATATTTTTCGGCGGGAAAATCTCGATGACCAAACTTAGACAAATTTACCTGATCATCAATTTTTTTAACCTGTTGGAATTGACGATTATAAACAGCAATTGAATGTTCATACATCATATTTTGTACGAAAAACAGTCCGGGGTCGGCATAAACAACCGACTTGGGGGTTAAATTATCACTTTTGATAGTCTTAATGATTTCAAATTGACCGGGTTCTGGAGGTAAAAAAGCGATGGTTTCCTCATATTCAGAGTTATCTAATGAGTTATGATTGCTTAATTTCTGCTGTAGAAAATCTATGCGATCGCCTAATTTGAAAATCTCAGAACCCGAGTCAGCGACCGCAAATCGAATCGCAGTTAAAGTCAAAACCACCATAGAAATCGATGCTATAATTAGGGTGCCAGATTTTTGCATCAACATCAAATGGAATTTATTAAATTTGTTCATAATCTCCTTACACCACAAAACGATTAATAAAAACTTACCCAGAAAAACTAGACAGCTAGGTTAATCATGGGTAAGTTAACTGAATCCGAATCTTATATTAATCTTGGAATACCATAACACTGCCAGAATAGCAAGCTACCCAAACCTGTCGCTTGTGGGGGTCGTAAGTCACACCAATGGGTCGATGGTTAGTGCGGACAGTATGAATGACCCTCATATCTTCTGTGCGGACTTTACTCATGCTATTAGAGTGATAATTAACCACATACAAAAATTGACCATCATCAGAAATTGCCATACTGCGGGGAGCGCTTCCTGTGCTAATTCGGCGGATGACTTTACCCGTTTCTAGGTTAATTTTTGCCACAGTCCCCTCACCATTAAGGGTAGTGTATAGGAATTTACCTTGAGGATCTATATTCAAATGTCGAGGGGAACGTCCTACATTATTAAGCCAGGTGAGGGAAAAATCATTCAGGTTAATTTTGGCGATTTGTGTGGAACCCATGACGGCTACATAAGCAAATTCTGAGTTAGAATCAACGGCAATTCCTCGCGGATAACGACCTATTTTGAGCCGTTTAATTTCCTGGTCGATTTGGGTATCAACAATACTTAAATCCCAACCACACCAATTGCTAACTAATACGAAACGACCATCAGGAGTAACTGTATTAAATTTCGGCACGGGTCCGACTTGAATTACTTGTTCTATGTTGAGGGTTTCGGTATTGATTTTGTACATAAAACTATCATCATGTCTCCCGGCTGGAGAACATCTATCATTACCGGGACGAGAAAAGCCGGAACCATACATTTGATAATTGGCAACGTAGGCGTATTTTCCATCAGGAGAAAAGGAGGCTTCTACGGGGGAACCTCTATGATTTCCGGTGAATTTCGAGAAGCCAAAATCTGAGAATTTGATGCTGTCGGGAATAGTCTTGACTAAATCAAAGTTGCGGTCATAGACGGTTATTGTGTGGCGATACATCATATTTTGGGCAAAAAATAAGCCTTGACCTGAATGCACAATTGATTTGGGTGCAATGGGGCCTGTAATGGTTTTAACATGGCTCATTTTTCCAGATGGGTCGCGGGGGGGTGCTTCGACAAAACTGGGATTTTTTAAGAGGGCGATCGCTGTCTGAAAGCCTTTTGGTAAATTATAGTTGATGTTGATAGCTGGGGGTTTGGCGGCTGGGGGTTTGGCGGCTGGGGGTTTGGCGGCTGGGGGTTTGGCGGCTGGGGGTTTGGCGGCTGGGGGCGGCGGCTGAGTTGCTGTGGGTTGAGGAGGGGGAGTAGTAGGGACTTCTGGGGTTTTTGGGGAGGGTGGAATTAGGGCTAAAGCCTGGCGAGTTTCTTGTCCGACAATGCCATCGGGTCTTAATCCGCGATCGCTTTGAAATTGTCTAACTGCTTGTTGAGTTATCGGACCAAAATTGCCTAAATTAGGATTATTAAAATATCCCAATTCTCGGAGTCTAATCTGTAATTCGGCTACGTCCTGACCTCGGCTACCACGCCTTAAAACTGGTGAGGTTGGATTTTGAGTAGGGGTGGCGCGGGCGACTATTTGAGTTTCTCGATTGGTGAGACTCTCAGCAGAGGCTACGGTCACTCCCGTTAATAATAAGGCGATCGCACAAGGGAGACCCAGCATCGACCTTCGGAGAAGGTTAACAGGTCGATAACCGCTAGAATATGATTTAGACTTGGTGATGCAACCGTGGTTATCCATAATCAATTAAGCATGGTTTTTCCCCGCTATCCTAGCGCATTTTGACCACTCAAAGATATGGCGCTACTGTGCCGATGAGTGGCCCTCTGAGAAACCCGGTTTCTGTGAAAATATCGGCATCCTCCCGGACATCTGGTTAAGAAACCCCATTTCTCAACCCCTCCGGAAACCCGGTAGTCAGACTAGGCTTAATAATAGCTTTAACTAGGCGATCGCCAGCCATTCTTCCCCCCGATAAATTCCGAGCCACCGGACCCAAAATCAAAGCCGCTAATCCCCCCATCACAAAGCATTGAGACCCAGGAAGCCGCAAATTACTATCTAGGACAGGTAAACCATTAATTATCTCCGTGGGATAAATTCGTAGCACATCAGCCAGTAAATTATCTTGGTGTGCATTAAATTGAGTTCCCGTACCCAACCAAATCCGATTAAACATTAGTGAAACTTCCCCATTAAGCCTCACTCGCCACTGTTCATCCTCCCAAAGCGCGCCGAGAATCTCAGTATTTTCTAAAATCCTCAATTTACCCTGACGCGCCGCCCGTCTTAACTGTAACATCAGCGCCGGAGTCACCGAACCCCCATCACGAGCCTGTTTAATCATTTCCCAACGACTATACCAACAGTCCTCGGCTTCAAAATCCTTGAGGTATTTTGGCCCTAACCAACCCGGTTCCGCATCAAATAACCTCTCGCGCAACTGTCGCCGCACTACTAATGTCACCATAGCGCCTCGTTTGAGCGCCCCCATAGCCAAATGAGCGCTGGTTAAACCCCCTCCCACTATTACAATATCTTCTCCAGACAGAGCCTTAATTAACCGCAAATCAAGCTGTTGAGAATGACAAAGGCTACTGGGAGGATAGGGGGTCCTGATTTCTTCTACCCACTGGGGAATATTGGGAACCGCCGCCCCCGTTGCTAATACTACCCGGCGCGCAATTAAGGAACTACCATCAGTTAAAACTATCTGAAATCTGGGCTTTTGGGACCATTGAATGGGTAGCACTTGGCTGACTTTTCCCGGATATACCCGGTCTGTTAACTCCCATTTTTTCACTACCTCACCACAGAAATCCTCAAATAGCTGGGTTCCTGGTAGGTCGTAGGGGGGGAACAATTCCATGGACCTATTCTCAGCAAATCGTCTGAGGCTATAGGGGTCGGGGTCGGGGTGATGAACTGCTGGCGATCGCAAATGGGGGATTTCCTGGGCCCTAAATTGATGTCGCCATTGTTCTAACCAAGTCCCGCTGGGGTCTAAGACGATAAATCGATTTCTGAATTTTTGGCGTTTCTGCAATATATGGGTAACTAACGTCAGGGCTTGGGGACCGGAGCCCACAATCGCTAGGTCAATGAAACTCGGTAAAGGGCGATCGAACATATTTTTGGGAATTTTCTCGAATCCTGTGTTATGTTACTATGATAATGATTATCATTATTGTTATCCCATGATTTTTGCGATCGCAGGTCCCCCCGGTGCTGGGAAAACCTACTGGATTCGAGAACAGATAGCCCAAAACCCCCAACCACAGTGCTATTTCACCCCAGAGATTAATGGGGTGTGCATTGATCAAACCTGTTTAGCCACAGAATTTCCGAATCTGCACATCCTATCTCGTGGTCAAGAAACCGAACTATTAACTTTAATTGAATCCGGGGTTAATGTTTATATTGAATTGCCTTGTTATTGGGAACTATCCAACTTTGAACCCTTGTTAAATAACCTCGATTGTCAACGGATTGCTGTCCTGTCTAAATCCCTGAAAAATTCCGAGTTTGAGCATTGGTCAGACCAAATAATTGACCGTAATTCAGATGTAGCCCCCAGCCAAGAATTGTGGCAGAGTATATCTGATGATGTGCAAATTCATCAAGGGTTACTATCCGGCGAAATTATCGATTGGGCGAGTTTGACCGTGTTTTGGTTTGAACTCATTCATGGAGCATACGGTCAGGTAATTAGGGCTAAAGGAATTTTTGATATTGTTAGCGGTGAGTCAATTTATGGAGATTTTGTCTTTGGTACAGCCAATCGGGAGTTTGTCGCCCTTGATTTACCTATCCACACTTCCGGGAGACCTGACCGATTTAGTGGCTTTGAAATTATCGGTCAAGGCTTAGATAAACAGGGGATATCACAAACTCTCAAAGATTGCTGTTTACCAGAATCTCATATTCACTATTATCAGCAACAAATGCAAGAGTCATTAGCTAGGGAACCGGAGGTTTTAGTATGAAAATTGCCGTCATGTCTTGTATTCATGGTAATTATGAAGCCTTGGATACAGTTTTGTTAGATATCGATAAACAAAAAGCTGAACAAATTTATTGTTTGGGAGATTTGGTCGGTTATGGTCCTTTTCCTCATGGGGTAGTTGAGCAAATTCGCTCCTTAGATATTCCCACCGTTCAAGGATGTTGGGATGAGGATATTGTGGAGGGATTAAATGCTTGTGAATGCAGTTATCCATCCCTATTAGCTGAACAAAGGGGGCGCTTGGCTCATGAGTGGACTAATAACAATGTCTACCCAGAAACCAGGGAATTTTTGGCTCAATTACCTTTGAGTTTGAAGAAGGATAATCTCTGTTTTGTTCATGGGTCTCCCCATAGCAACCATGAGTATTTGATGCCCAATATGGATGCTTTTACCGTGTTAGAAAGAGTTTTGTCTACTGATGCTGATGTGCTTTTTTGTGGACATACCCATGTTCCCTATATCCGACAGCTAGAAGCGGGTCAACTACAGGTTAAAATCCGCCATATAAGTGGGGGTGAGAATCAACAGGATTGCAGTTTTCAGACTCCCTTAAAACGGGTTATTAATGTGGGTTCTGTCGGGGAACCTCGCCACGGTCGCCCTAATGCTACCTATGTGATTTATGATACCGATACCCAAGAGGTTACTCTCCGAGAGGTTGAGTATGATTATCGCAAAACTTGTGCCGCTATTATTGAGAAGGGTTTACCGCCTATTTTTGCTTGGCGTTTATCTCAGGGGTTGGAATATGCCGAAAAAGCTGATGACCCCACCCATGTTTGTCAACGTTAAATAAGTTTCCAAAAACCTGGCAACTTGGGCAAATATATGTTATAATAAAATTATTATTTTGCCCAATTGTCCGGGTAGATTAAGCCTGCCAATTGTAGTTTACTTTCACTCCAAAACATGACTTTAGCTAAGGAAATTCCGACCAGTCTTAATGGCAATTTACCAAATTTTAGCACCGAAGCAGCACCTGTAGTTTCTGAGGAAGAAATGCGTCAAGCTGTGCGGACTTTGCTGCTAGGGCTGGGAGAAAATCCCGACCGGGAAGGTTTGAAAGATACCCCTAAACGGGTGGTTAAAGCCTTAAAGTTTTTGACCTCTGGTTATCATCAGTCTCTGGATGAACTGCTAAATGGTGCGGTATTTCATGAGAATACTGATGAGATGGTTTTGGTGCGAGATATCGATATCTTTAGTTCTTGTGAACACCATATTTTGCCTATCTTAGGTCGCGCTCATGTGGCTTATATTCCTGATGGTAAAGTTATCGGATTATCTAAGGTGGCTCGTATCTGTGAAATGTATGGTAGAAGGCTACAGGTTCAAGAAAGATTGACTGCTCAAATTGCGGATGCTTTACAGGGTTTACTCAAGCCGAAAGGGGTGGCTGTTGTTGTGGAAGCAAGCCATATGTGTATGGTCATGCGCGGTGTACAAAAGGTGGGTTCTTGGACTTCTACCAGTGCGGTGCGGGGGGTGTTTTCTGAGGATGCGAAAACTCGCCAGGAATTTATGTCTTTGATTCGCCATACCCCGAATTTTAGCTAGTTTTTGGGGATTTTATCCTCGCCATTTGGCGATCGCAATAGTTGGGTTGGGTTTGCGCCTAACTCAACACCTTATTTTACTTTTAAGTTATGGTTAACTAGAAATGTGGGCTATTTTAAGCGGTATTGAAGGAAATTTGGTGGCTTATCAAGCAGTTGTTAAGGATATCATTAAACGCCAAGTTGAGATTGAACAGTTTTATATTTTGGGGGATTTGGTGGGTCCTAATCCTAACAGTGAATTGCTGGTTGAGATGGTCAGAAATTCCGATGAGTTGGGAGAAATTCAACCCCAAGTTTGTCTGGGGTGGTGGGAGGAACAGTGTTTTAATTTGTATGGTTTGGGGACTAATGTACAGGGTGATGAATTGCTGAACAAATATGGGGGAGATACGGTTAAGTTATTGTGGAAATCGGTTTCTCGGAAAACGGTTGAATGGCTGCGAGAACAGAATTTTGGGTTTTTAGAATTGGACTGTTTGTTAATTCATGGAAGTAGTGTAGGGGTGAGTGATGAACTGACGGTTGATACCCCGGCTTGGAAAATGTTGGATCGCTTGCAAAGGGTTGGCGCAAATCAGTTGTTTTGTGGGCGGTCTGGTCAGGTTTTTGAGTATGAATTGACGACGGGTTCGGTGGCTTCTACGGTTCTAACTTTGGATGAACAACAACCTTCCCAAACTGTGGAATTGAAAAATAAAAAAGTTATCGGAGTGGGGGCGGTTGGTCGCGATTGGGGTACGGCTACCTATACTTTATATAATCCTTATTCTAATCAGGTTAAATTTTGCAAAGTTGACTATGATTAATCAGGGAATTACTATATAATTTAGTTGGGTATTTAATAGGAGTAATTGGAGATTATGACCGGAGCAACACAATCATCATCGGCTTTGATTCCAGATTTACCTAAGCGGGGAATGCCTGTGACAATTATTACGGGTTTTTTGGGGAGTGGTAAAACGACTTTACTTAATCAAATTCTGGAAAATAAGCATAATTTGAAAATTGCGGTTTTGGTTAATGAATTTGGGGATATTAATATTGATTCGCAGTTGCTTGTCTCCACTGATGATGATATGGTGGAGTTGAGCAATGGGTGCATTTGTTGCACGATTAACGAGGGGTTAGTTGATGCGGTTTATCGGGTTCTGGAAAGAAGCGATCGCATTGATTATATGGTGATTGAAACTACAGGGGTGGCTGACCCTCTGCCGATTATTTTAACGTTTTTAGGTACGGAATTAAGAGATTTAACTAACCTGGATTCTGTGATTGGTGTGGTGGACTCGGAAAGTTTTACGCCAGATCACTTTGACAGTGAAGCGGCTTTAAAACAAATCTCCTACAGTGATATGATTATCCTGAATAAAACTGACTTGGCGACTGCTGAGAAGCTGCAAGAATTGGAGGCTTATATTAGCACCGTTAAACGGGGTGCAAGAATTATTAGAAGTGAATATGGTAGGGTTCCATTACCGTTAATTTTGGATGTGGGTTTAACGCCTACTGAAGAGTATCAAGACCACGACCACGACCACGACCACGACCACGACCACGACCACGACCACGACCACGACCACCATCATCATCATCACCATTCCGATCATTTAGCAAATGATGGTTTTGTGTCTATTGCATTTGAAAGCGATCGCCCTTTTGATGTCAAGAAATTCGAGCAATTTTTAACTGAAAAAATGCCAACTGGAGTATTTCGGGCTAAAGGGATTCTCTGGTTTAGCGAGAGTGAAATACCCTATATTTTTCAACTCAGCGGTCCCCGGTATGATATTCAACTAGGGGAAACTTTGAGAAAATCTAAAAACCAGGTGGTTTTTATTGGTCGTCATCTCAATAGCGAGGAAATTAAGCAGCAGTTAAATAGTTGCTTAGTCTGACCTAATTAGGGGGTGGTTTAGTCAGGTTAACGGAATTAATCACTGAATTAATCACTGAGAGTATAACCCCCCCTAGCAGATAATTATTTTAAATAAATTAATAGGTTTAACCCGGGGATGGTGCGAGAAAGGGTCCATAATAGCAGAATCAAATAGAGGACTCCTAAACTCCACTGATACCAAACTAAAGTGGTGACTAAACCGGGGATAAATTCATCACGCATTCGCAGGTCATTAAAGCCAAATTTGAGCAAATTATTCAAACTGAAATCATAGTAATTTAACCAATTCCAACGCCGATCCCATAAAATCGGTAAATACCTTTCACGGAAGAGAGGATAACGCGGCATTATGGGAAGACGACCAATCATTAATCGTAACTGTCGCAGGCTACCATCTTCTGTCAAATAGGAGGTATTCAATAAATTATGATAGCGTCCGCGCCGATAAATAATGCCTAAAATTAGACCCGGAATAGGAAGGAGAAACACACCTAAACAGAGGAGGGTAAGTCCTGGTTGAGTAGAAGCGGAGAAAATTTCTAATAAACCGATCGCCGTAAATATAGCATAACTTCCCAACATCCAAGTAGTTTCTAAAGCGGTGGGAAGAATGGGAGATGGTCGCCAGCGTCTGACCCTATCTACCAGCCAAAACAATAAGCCAAAATAGGCGATCGCCACTATTCCCACCCCAAAAATCAGGGGGAAATTCGTCCCATATCCAGTTAACAATAGCAAAATTTCCAACTGTAACCATTGTTGGATAGTTAACAGTTTTTCGACCCCATATTTGAGATGAGTTATCCTCAAAAAACGCTGCCAACAACTACTATAGTTATCAGCTATAGTCGCTTCTTTACTATTAGCGATCGCTCGATTATATACCTTAATATAAGTCGCTAAATTAATATCTTCCAGCCTGAGAATTTCCACCAAATTCCGAAAAGGTTGTTCTTCCCTAACTCGGACAATAGTTTCCGCCTGTTTTGGTTCAAAACCAATAGCCACCAACCGGGAAGCGGAAGCGGTGTTAATATTCACCCCAAAAATCCGTCCCCACAAAGTATTTAATCGTAATTTAGCCCGCAAAAACTCGATATAATTAGCATCAACAATTTGTTCTTGTTCCCGAAAATTTCTAATCAACTTTCGCAGTAAATTCTCATTCCCCTGAAGAGTTGGAACAGTTATAAATTGACCAATTATTCCGGGATCTCCCATGATTTGAGCAGATTTAGAGTCAAACATAAAATGGTCAATATTCAACATTTTACCCTTATTAAAACCCACATCACTAAAATCCATTAATCCCTCAATACTGGCTTCTCGGAGATTCAAGTTTTCACTAAAGCGAGTATCTCTAAAATCCATAGAACCGGAAAATCGAGACTGATTAAAACTCACCGAGGCATTAAATATAGACTTAGTAAAACTCCCCCTATCCGACCACCAAGACTCACTAAAATCTGTGCTTTCATCCCAAACCGTTTTGTCAAAATCCGCCGCCCCATGAAATCGTACTTTGGAAAAGTTACCCCCCTGAAAATGACTGCCTTGGAAGTCAGTTAATCCTTCAAAATCGGCTTGCTTAAATTGTGCAGATGTGATAAAATAGCTACGTTGAAAATTCACAGATTCTCGAAAACTAGCACCGCCAAAATTCGCCAACAAACTAAACCGACAATCAGACCAATTAGCAGTTTTCTGAAAATTAGCAGAACGACTATCAACCCCTTTGAGAAAAAACGTATTGTGAAAATCAACTTTTCCCTGAAATTGTGTTTCTTCTAATTTCAATCGTCCCCGCCATACGGTTAATTTAGGCAAAGAAGTTGACGAAGATTGAGGAGATTTAAAAATCGATAAATTGACTGATTTGGATTTGATTTGCTCGACTTCTTCCTGGGAAAATACAGATTTAATAGTTTCTTCAATTAGGGGAACTTTCACCCCCAAGTTACCCCCATTAAAATCTCCTTGAATTTGAGAATAACTCAAATCTAATCCCAGAGGTTTAGTTGACTGATTAAGTGTAGTTTGTAATAGTCGATAAAACTGATTCCTAAACTCAGCATTTTCGGGGCGTATATCAATAATTAAATGCTGTAAATTAATGACGGCGACTCCCTCAATATTGCTAGGATTATTTAACCTTTCCTGAAGCAATTCTAAGGTCAATAAAGTGGGTTCTGGTTGACCATTTGCCGCCTGAAGAACAGATAGGGATGAACACAGCATAAAAACAGTCAACAGCAGAACACACAGGGCAATTTTAATTAGCCTCATCAAAACCCACTAACCTTCAGCATTATCATCATCATCTTTATCATTGATAACTAAGGCTAGTTTCCCCTTCATTCCCCCAGCTTCCAATAACTGATGAGAAGCCGCCGCTTCCGCCAGGGGAAAAGTTTGGTTAAGGCAAATATTCAACTTATTCTCATCAATTAACCTGGCACACTGCTGTAAAATCTTAGTTTGGTCTAACTGGTCATCCTCGCGATTTTGCAGCATGGGAGTTAACATCAATTCCAAAGAAATCCGCAGATTTTTAGTTCGGGCATCTTTGAGATTACCTATGCTAAAATCAGGCTCTAATAAAGTGACAATATCTCCATAATTGCGGACTGTGTAAACAGTTTGAAAAAATGTTTCTTTCCCGACTGTATCAAAGGCTAAATCTACGCCTTCACCTTGAGTCCAATGCAGAATAGCCTGGACAAAATCTTCCTGTTTATAATTAATGACTAAATCAGCCCCTAACTCCTGAACAAAAGCGGCATTTTCGGTTGAACTAACGGTAGTGGCTACTTCTGCCCCTTGCAGTTTAGCTAGTTGAATAGCGACATGACCAACACCTCCAGCCCCAGCATGAATTAGCACCTGCTGTCCGGGTTGTAACCTGCCGCGATCGTATAAAGCCTCCCAAGCAGTAATTAATACTAAAGGTGCGGCGGCAGCCTCAGCAAAGCCAAGGGAAATAGGTTTCCGGGTGATAAATTTTTCTTCTACCACTGTTAACTCGGCATAATTTCCGGTCTGTGCGCCGAGTCCGCCATCACAAAAATAGACTTCATCACCAACGGCAAAATCTTCAACTTCGCTACCGACAGCTTCAACTACCCCCGCACCATCACAGCCTAAAATAGCGGGCATTTGGTCAGGATAAAATGTGCCCCGACTGCGGAGTTTGGTATCAATAGGATTAACTCCGGCTGCTTTGAGTCGGACTAAAACTTGGGTGGCTGTTTTGATTTGGGGGTCGGGGACTTCTTGGAGTTGCAAAACCTCGGGTTTTCCAACTTTGCTCATGACAATGGCTTTCATCTGCTTTAATTTACTATTAGTAAAATTTGTCCTGAGTCGGTGCGTCACATCATCACATTGGTGGTTTGACCAGGTAATGATCCGGTGTGACGCACCCTACTTTTTTGGCTGGTGCGTCACATCATCACATTGGTGGTTTGACCAGGTAATGATTCAGTGTGACGCACCCTACTTTTTTGGCTGGTGCGTCACGTCATCACATTGGTGGTTTGACCAGGTAATGATTCAGTGTGACACACCCTACTTTTTTGGCTGGTGCGTCACATCATCACATTGGTGGTTTGACCAGGT
>NZ_JARPLC010000006.1:7632-39353 GCF_032350395.1 Limnospira sp. PMC 289.06 | reverse complement strand
TTGACCAGGTAATGATTCAGTGTGACGCACCCTACTTTTTTGGCTGGTGCGTCACATCATCACATTGGTGGTTTGACCAGGTAATGATCCGGTGTGACGCACCCTACTTTTTTGGCTGGTGCGTCACGTCATCACATTGGTGGTTTGACCAGGTAATGATTCAGTGTGACACACCCAACATCAGATGGGTTTCTACAGGGTTAATGATTGAGGGTTAGTTTCAATCAGTTGGGCGAGATATTGCAGGAAAGCTGCGGCATCTGCGCCGTAGATGATACGGTGATCGCAAGTAATGTTAACCTGCATTTGCCGTTTAATTCCCATCATGCCATCATCGGTGGCGACCACGGTGGGACGAGAGGCACCGATCGCCAAAATTGAGCCCTGACCGGGAGGCAAAATAGCATCAAAGCGATCGACCCCAAACATCCCCAAGTTAGAGAGAGTAAAAGTTCCGCTGCTGTATTCTTGGGGTTGTAATTGTTTACTGCGGGCGCGGGCGACTAAATCTTTCCAAGTGCGAGAGAGGGAATAAATATCAATCTGATCAGCATTGGAGAGTACGGGAGTAATTAACCCCCCGTCCGGCATCGCTACTGCTACAGCAATATTAATGCCTTTATTGTACTGAATACCAGAGTCCACATAACTGGCATTGACAATAGGATATTTCTGTATAGCGATCGCCACAGCCTTAGCCAGCAAAGCCGTCATTGTCACACCCTTGGACTTAACCTGCTTATAGAGTTTATCCAAGTTGTCGGTAGTGATAGTGTAGCCCACATGGAAAGTAGGAACCTGCAAACTCACCAACATATTGCGGACTACCGCATTTTGTAGAGTATTCATCGCCACAACCTCTCCCAAGGGAACCGGGGCTGGTGCGGGGGTAGGAATGGTAGAAATAGGTGATGGAGTCGCAACAGGGGAAACAGTAGGTTGAGGTGCAACCGTAGGAGTCTGAGCCCTTCCCGTAGCCGCTTCCACATCCTCCGCCACAATGCGACCGTGGGGGCCAGTACCCTGGAGATTATTTAAGTCTACATTAAGTTGTTTCGCCAATTTGCGAGCGCGAGGAGAAGCCACAATGCGACCATTACGACGGCTAGGCGTACTATCTATCGCAACCGTCGCCGCCACCGGTTCTGGGGTCGCTACAGAGGGGGTAGGGGTAGCTTTTGGTGGTGGGGTAGTGGTGCTGGTGGTAGCGGTGGCGGTGGCTTGTTTTTTCGCCTCCTCAATTTCCGCTTCTGTTTCGGCAATGAGGGCGATCGTTTGACCGACCCCAGCGGTTCCCCCTTCAGGAACAATAATCGTAGCTAAAAAGCCTTCATAAAAGGCTTCTACGTCCATATCAGCCTTATCGGATTCTACAATCAGGACGGTTTCCCCTTTCCCGACGCGATCGCCTGGGGATTTTTGCCACGATACAATTTTACCCTCTGTCATAGTCGAACTGAGGGCGGGCATAAACACTTCGTGAATCATAATAGCCTCCTATTAGCTTGGAAAACCCGGCATAAAAATACCGGGGAGGAAAAGCCAGCCATCAATTTTAGCGGCTAGTCAACCTATTTATATCCATGTTTCCCCATTTTAAAATAGGATGGGATAAAATAGGCAATCATTAATGATTGATGGGCTAGAGCCTGCAGAGGGCCTGCCGCCGTTCAGTTAATTAAATATCACCGCGTATTTCCTCAACCACACCATCTCGCAGGAGAATTTCTACCTGCATTTTACTGATTAAGTTATCGCCCTTTTCCACAGTAAATACACTTTCAATTTGACCTTGGCTGACTTCCTGTTCTAGTTCCAAAGTTTGCAATTGCTGAAGTTGTTGGAGGATCTGATTTTTCTGATCAAGAAGTTTACTTTTTTGTTCATTCACCTGATTTTGGATATTCTCAATTTGAGTCAAAGCCTCTGGACCAGGAGGTTGTAGGCTTTGTTTTTTGAGTTCCCCAATCATGTGTTGTCCTTGCATTTCCAGTTGTTGAAGCTGACTATCAAGCTGATTAATTTGAGCTTGTAGCTGTTGTTGTGCTTCTTCTTTCCAGCGAGGGGTAACCACTGCTTTCACGTTGATAGGACGTTTGAGAAGCAGTTGATTTTTAGAAATCTCCATGTATAGTGTCCTGTAGTTTTCACCAATTCAGTAATCGAGAGTCAGGGGGTGTTTTAGACAGTCTAAACCACGAAATAATCATAACGATCGCCAATAACTTATGTTCAGAAGTTGACAAGAGTTAGGCGATCGCAACCCAGCAGAAGTTATCTTAGTTGCCTAAAGGCCATCAAGCCGGCCATGGTTGAGGCAATATTTAACTGCTGACCCCGTTTAATACATCTCGTCAATCATATCGCGGTAACGTTCCATTACAACCGGGCGCTTGATTTTCAAAGTCTGAGTCAGTAGGCCATTATCAATAGTAAAGGGTTCCAAAATCAACCTAAACGGACCAATGCGATCATCAGGTCGGAAACTAGGGCGGTTTTTCACCTGTAGGGTCAACTCCTGACGAAACAGACTTTGTATAGGTTGACTATCGATAGCGATCGCATTTTCAGCCTCCCCCTGTTGTTCTTCCCCAGGTACTTGCAGACCCAAACCCTGCCCACTAGCCCACTGTTTCAGCGCATCCAAATTAGGCACAATTAGCGCTCCCAGGGACTTCTGGTCTTGACCAACCAAAACAATTTGGTCAATATACGGACTACGAACACAAGCATCCTCAATCGGTTGAGGTTCGATATTCTCCCCATTAGTTAACACAATCGTATCTTTAGCCCGTCCCGTCAACACCAAATCCTTCTGAGGAGTCAGCCAACCGAGGTCTCCCGTATCAAACCACCCCTCCGGGTCAATAGCCTTATCAGTGGCTTCAGGATTTTGAAAATAGCCCCTCATCACCTGGGGACCCCGCGCCAAAACCAACCCCTTATGTCCCGGTTCATAGGTTTGGCGAGTCTCCGGGTCAATAATCCTAATTTCCGTTTCAGGGATAGGTCGCCCCGCAGAACCCCGTAAATTATGGCCAGGTCGTCGCGCCGTCAAAACCGGAGCAGTTTCCGTCAACCCATAACCCACTAACAGGTCAATTCCCACAATTTCATAGAAATTTTCCAAGTGCATGGCTAGGGACCCACCACCACTAATAGCAAACTTGAGTTTTCCCCCCACAGCCTGGCGCACCTTCTGATAAATCAATTTATCCCCCAAAGCGTGAACAGGAGTTAACACGATAGTTTGCAATTTAGCCAAAGCTGTCGATGAGTTATTGTTACTCTCTTGTCCGGGAATTGTCAATTTTTGTACAATGCGGCGGGCTTCAATATAGCGGTTGCTCATTCCAAAGAAGAAATTAACCAACTTTTGCCGGGTGGCGGGTCCATCACGAAACTGCTTCTGCGCCGCCTCATAAATCGATTCCCAAATGCGAGGAACACTAACCATGTACTGAGGCTTAAACTCCTGCAAATCCTGCTTAAAATAGCGGATATTAGTGTAAATCACCATCGTTCCCCGGGACAGAAAATAATATTGTCCACTCCGCCCCAAACTATGCCAAGTCGGCAGAATACTCAGGACAATTTCCCCCGGTTGTGGCGCAATCACATCAGCAATAGTAATCAGTTGGTGCAAAAAATTCCGGTGAGTTAACATCACCCCCTTGGGTTTCCCCGTCGTCCCAGAGGTATAAAGCAGAGTCGCTAAATCTTCCAGTTTCGTAGTGGGGGGATTTAACAAAGTCATATCCTCACCCTTAGTCATCAGTTGACTAAAATTGACAATCGGTATACTGAGGCTATCCTCTGCAGTTATGTCTTCATCAGACAGCAACACCACAAACCGAATCGGCAAATCTTGGATCGCCTTTTCTAACTTGTGGAGTAGGGCTAGGTTATCTACCACTAACCCGGTACTCCCACTATTTTGGAGAATATAGGCGAGTTCTTGGGGGTCGGCGGTCGCACCTCTCACCACATTAGCAGCCCCGGCGGTGAGAATACCTTGATCAGCAATCATCCACCGGGGACTATCATCAGCAAATAAGGCGACCCGACTAGGTAAGTCCTCGGCGGGTTCAACTCCTAATTGTTGCAGTCCGGCGGCAAATTGTTGGATCTGAGTCCACAGGTCGCTATAGGTGATTTGCACTTCTGGCTGACTGTGGGGGTTAAATAGGGCGACTTGTTGCGGGATCTGTTGGGCGAGAATTGGCCAAATTTCGGGCAAGGATTGAACAGATTGATACTGGGCGGTTAGGTTAGAGTTATCCATCATAAGTTAATTGGGTCTGTAGTTATGTTATTGGGCGATCGCTATCTTTATCGTCCTTAGCAGCATATATTTCGATTATGGTATCCTTATGTAATCACTAAAGATACCCAAGGGGACAGATATATAATTGTCCCTAGGACAGTTAAAACCCAATTTTAGATAAAATTTGTTAATCATAGAAACGGCGATCGGTTCAAACAATCGCATAATATTAATCGATATAGGTTGATCCAATGGGTCGGGAGGATATAAAGGGATGGTTCAGGAAATCCAACGTCAAAACTCTGATGTCAATTTAGCAGAACAAGTACCAATGGAACCATTGGCGATCGATGTTCATGCCGATCAGTTCATTGATGACATCTTTCAGGATATCGATCGCAGTCTCAGTGGTATAACTAAGCTGCCTAAAGACCCTGTACAGCCGGAGTTTGTCTCTCTACAATCTATTAAGGTTCCTCAGATTATTCTGCCTTCGGTGGAAACTGAGGCTGATAGTGAGGTGGCTATTTCCGCAGAAACTCAACTGCGCGATGCCAACGCCGATCGCTCTCATTCCTTTGATAGAATTCTATTAGCCGCCGCCTGTGCTTCCCTGGTTGTTACTTTGTCCCTGTGGATGGCAACTAGAGGCGGTCTAGGGCGACTGTTTGCCCCCGCACCCGTAGCCGTAGATCCTCAATTGAGCCAACAAAGCCAGGCAGATGCTAAATTTGTCAATTATTTACAGCGATCGCTTGAAGCCATTAGCCGCAACAAAGCTGGCGCTACTCAACCAGGTATGGCTCAAGGCATCCCCGGCGCTCCCCCAATGATGGAACTCCCTACCCTAGCAATTCCTGACACTCCAGCCCCAGCCCCAGCCCCTGATACCGCCGCCCTCGCTAATACCAATAATTTAATTGCTGCCATTAACCGAGTCGCTGAGGCAGTTCAAGAAGCCTCTAATCAGACCGCAGCCTTATCTAATCAAGTCATGGCTAGTCTGCAAGCCCAAAATCAGCAAAATCAACAACCAGCACCACAGCCACAGGCTACTACCCCAGGGGGTCAAGCATCGGGGGTAGTTCCTGAAACCACCGCCTCTAGTTCTCCGGCTCCCACCACCACCGAGGAAACCACCGCCTCTACTCCCGTCAGCATTCCTGACCCTCCAGCAATTCCTACCCCCCCCACTGCGCCTCCTGAAGAAACGGCCGCCGTGTCACCAGATACTACTACTTCCCCCGCTGCTGCTATTCATACCTTAGTCGGGATTTTGGAATTAGGCGATCGTTCCGCCGCCTTATTTGAAGTAAATGGAGTAGCGCGCCGTATTTATGTCGGTGAAAGTATTGCAGCCAGCGGCTGGAGTTTATCATCAGTTGCTAACCAGGAAGCCGTCATTCGTCGCAATGGAGAAGTCCGCAGTATCGTTGTCGGCGAGAGATTTTGAACCCAAAACCTCTCCAAATATGCAGGCGGGTATATTGTCGTTATTTGACACCATATAACCCGCCTTTTATTTTTCATTCAAGCAAACCGGAAGATATTACTATCTTCTAAATTAACATTTGTTACCCCCTCTAAAATACTCACCATTTGGTCAGTTCCCCTTTCATAAATAGCTGTAGCATTAGTTAATCCCTGTGGGAAATTACCCAGATAATAATTACTCGCATTTCCCGGTAAAATAATTAAATCTTGATTAATTTGGAAGTCAGCCACCACACTATAGCCATCCCCTGGAAATAACATGAAGATATCATTACCTTCTCCCCCTCGCAGAGTATCTATCCCCTGTGTTCCAGCATAGAGAATATCATTACCTTTATCACCCCACAACTCATTATTACCATTACCAGCCACCAAGGTATCATTACCCTGACCTCCAAACAGGAAATTATTGCCATGTTCTCCCCATAAAAAATCATCACCTTTAAAACCTAGCAATATTTCATCCGACATACTACCGGCAATGAAATCAGCATTGTCAGTACCAAAAAACTGATTAGGGAATCCTGGTAAAGGTTCCGTGATTGGGTTCAAATCATCAGGGTTAATCGGTTCCGGGTCAGATTCTATGGGGTTATTAGTCTCAAATTTGATCACATAAACATCATGATTTTCTCCAGAAATTAGGTCAAAATTACCATTACCATTGACATCAATACCGCCCTTAAATTCACCAATCACATAAATATTGCCAGCATTATCAATAGCAATACCATTTCCATAGTCGTTATCAATGCCGCCAATATTGGTAGCCCAAACTAAACCCCCATCACCATTAAATTGGGCAATATAAGCATCCAATTCACCCTCGGAAACTAGGTCAATAATACCATTATTATTAATGTCTAAACCTTCTACAAAAGTCCCCGCTACATACACAGAATCATCGGGATCTACAGCCAGACCATAGCCAAAATTACCACCCAGAGACTCCGCCCAAACTAAACCGCCATCACTATTAAATTTAACAAGATAAGCACCATAATCTAAACCGGGAAGTGGGATAAAAAAGTGACCAGCAACATAAACATTGCTATCACTATCTATAGTCATCCCATAGCCAAATTCAAATATCTGATCTACTGGCAGACTTTCCGCCCAAACTAAACCACCATCACCATCAAATTTGACAATATAAGCACCTCCTAAACCCGGTTGAGAAACTAGGTCAAAATTACCATCACCGTTGATGTCTATGCTACCTTGAAAATCCCCAAGACTATAGATATTGCCATCACTATCTACAGCGATACCATAGTTAT
The DNA here is from genome assembly GCF_032350395.1 of Limnospira sp. PMC 289.06. Taxonomy (NCBI): domain Bacteria; kingdom Bacillati; phylum Cyanobacteriota; class Cyanophyceae; order Oscillatoriales; family Sirenicapillariaceae; genus Limnospira; species Limnospira sp. PMC 289.06. The sequence goes on along the minus strand of NZ_JARPLC010000006.1, from coordinate 32,312 downwards.
AATCCGAATTAGATCCGCCAATACTTTGCGCCCAAACTAAACCCCCATCACTGTTGAATTTAGCTATATAGCTATCAACATTTCCAAAAGTTCCCGCCGAAACTAGGTCAAAATTACCGTCGCCATTGATGTCTGCACTACCGTTAAATACACCACTAACATGGACATTTTCATCAACATCAACAGCGATCGCATAGGTATGAGAATAATCCCCACCAATAGTTTCTGCCCAAACTAAACTCCCGTCCTGATTAAATTTAATGATAAAACTACTGATTCCCTCCTCAGAAACTAGGTCAAAATTGCCGTCACCATTGATGTCTATGCTACCTCCAAAACTTCCGGTAGCATAGATATTGCCATTGGGATCAACAGTAATAGCATAGCCATTAGCAGAGTCACTATTACTTCCCCCAATAGTTTCCGTCCAAACTAGACTGCCAGCCTGATTAAATTTCACAATAAACCCACTAATTCCGTCCTCAGAAATTAGATCAAAATTGCCGTCATCATTGATGTCTATGCTACCTTGAAACCAACCAGTAACATAAACATTACCATCATGATCAACCGCAATATCTGCACCACCATCCCAACCACTTCCCCCTATACTGTTTGCCCAAGCGAAATCAAAGGGAACCCCTGCCACAGTCGGGTCAGACCCTTCGCGGTCTGTGACTCCAGAGTTTTCCATATAGTTGCTGGTGTGGTTATTCATGATTTTTTACCAGTTAGATTATATGTTTGATATATTTATTGATTATTATACATGATAAAATTGTCGGATATTTTTTTGCCTTTTCTTTAGATTTGGCTATAGGTTTATTAACATTTATGTTGAGATTAATTAAGTCTTCTTTCAAGATTGACCCCCCTCCGGTATAATCCCCCGGTGACTGTGAGAGGAAACTCAAACAGGAATAGTTATCAAAGGGGACTCAATACCTAAGTCGCAAAGCTGCTGCTTGTAGAGCCAATTAACTTGATTCACAAAACTGGATTGGGGGTAGATTGTTTAGAGTAATGTGCGGAAAATTATGATTTAATTATACAGAGTAAACCAGGGTTAGGGACTCGTTTTGCTGAGGTCCATCTGGGGGAAAATTGACCTCACATTCAGCATGGAGTCATCGGTAGCACCAGCGCCCAAATCTTGATAAGCAGCAAGACCCCAGTTTTATGGTTCCTTTAATTGCACGATTGCCTCAGTTAAATTAACTTAGATTTAGCTGAATTTTCACGGTTTAGCATCATCATAAAAACAAGGATATTTGGTTTATGCAGATTATTAATACCATACATTTTCGTAATCTCAAAGGCGACCTTTTTGGTGGTTTAACCGCCGCCGTCGTCGCCTTGCCTATGGCCCTAGCCTTCGGAATCGCCTCTGGTGCCGGGGCTTCCGCTGGTTTATGGGGCGCAATATTAATCGGATTTTTTGCTTCCTTATTTGGCGGAACTCCTAGCCTAATTTCTGAACCCACAGGCCCCATGACCGTTATTATCACAGCAGTAATAGCCGAATTAATGGCTAAGAACCCCGAAAACGGTTTAGCTATGGCTTTTACCGTCGTGATGCTCGCGGGTATCTTTCAAATTATCTTTGGGGTCTTAAAATTAGGTAAGTATATTACCATGCTGCCCTATAACGTGATTTCCGGGTTTATGACCGGAATTGGCGTGATTCTGATTTTTCTACAAATAGCCCCCTTCCTGGGTCAAGCCACCCCTTCTGGTGGCGTAATTGGTGTCATCAGAAATTTTCCTGAGATTATTTCTAATATTAATCCTTGGGAAACTTTTTTAGGGTTAATTACTTTAGCTATTCTGTTGTTTTACCCAGCCAATCTCAAAAAAGTTGTACCTCCTCAACTCGTCGCTTTAGTCATTGGCACAATCATTTCCTTGGTCGTATTTAGTGGCGTAGAAATTCGGACAATTTCCACCATTGGTGAAATTACCCCCGGTTTCCCTCAACCGCAAATGCCCACATTTACCCAACAAGATTTGCGGTTAATGTTTGTCAATGGTATGATCTTAGGAATGGTCGGTTCTATTGATTGTCTGTTAACTTGTTTAGTATCAGATAGTCTCACCCGCACCGAACATAACTCCAATAAAGAATTAATCGGTCAGGGTACAGCCAATTTAATTACTGGTTTGTGCGGTGGTATTCCTGGTTCAGGAGCCACCACAGCCACAGTCGTCAGTATTTACGCCGGAGGACGCACCGCCTTAGCTGGCATTACTCGCGCTGTGGTATTGTTAATTGTCGTCTTATGGGCAGCACCTTTAACCTCTGGTATTCCTTTATCAGTTTTGGCAGCCATTGTCCTCAAAGTCGGTATTAATATCATTGATTGGGGATTTTTAAAACGGGTTCACCAAATTTCTTGGAAAGCAGCCGGCATTGTTTATGGTGTAGTTCTCCTCACCGTATTTGTTGATTTAATGGTAGCTGTCGCTGTCGGTGTCTTTATTGCCAATATCTTGACTATTGAACGCCTGAATGAGTTTCAGTCTCAGTCTGTTAAAGCCATTACTGATGCCGATGACCAAATTGTTTTAACTCCTCAAGAAAAGGAAATTTTAGACTTTGCCAATGGCCGGGTTTTGCTGTTCCATTTGAGTGGGCCGATGATTTTTGGGGTGGCGAAAGCTATTTCCCGAGAACATCAGGCTATTAATAATTATGATGTGTTGATTGTTGATTTAAGTGAAGTGCCAATTTTGGGGGTGACTTCTTCTTTGGCTATTGAAAGTTCCATTAAAGAGGCAATTGATGCCGGTCGTGATGTGATTGTAGTTGGTGCGACTGGTAAGGTGAAATCCAGGTTAGAAAAATTGGGAATTGCTGGGTTAATTCCTGGTAATTATTGGATGGGCGATCGCCTAACAGCACTTAAAGAAGGTTTAGCGATCGTTAAGCAAAAACAGCCCAGCATCACATAACCCGATCACTCCTAGGGTGCTGTAGTGCCAGTCAGACCCAATTTTCTGGTGCGTCAGTAATCAATTATTGGGTATTAATTCCAATTTTCTGTATCTGACGCACCCTACAAGCCAACACACCCGGCCCCCCGTACCGAGCCTAAAGCACTGAAACACCCTATAAGCTAGTCAGGGGTAGCTGTATCAGAAAAAATTAAGAAAATATGTAGACAAATATTTATTTTAGCTATATGATTCATCACAATCTATGAATAATAGCCTGTTTATAGATGAATAGCGATAAATACCTGGTTGTTAACTGTTTTCCCTGATTATGCAACTCCTGAATCATATTCACTTTAGAAACGTTCGGGGCGATATATTTGGTGGCATGACTGCCGCCATCATCGCCCTGCCGATGGCCCTAGCCTTTGGTGTGGCTTCCGGTGCTGGTCCTGCTGCTGGCTTATATGGAGCCGTCCTAGTTGGTTTTTTTGCCGCTCTGTTTGGGGGAACCCCAACCCTCATTTCTGAGCCTACCGGTCCCATGACCGTGGTTATGACTGCTGTTATTGCTAGCCTCACCGCTGCTAATCCTGACAACGGCATGGCCATGGCTTTTACCGTGGTGATGATGGCAGGAATTGTCCAAATTGTATTTGGTTTTCTGCGTCTGGGTAAATATGTCACCCTCATGCCCTATACAGTTATCTCTGGCTTTATGTCCGGGATTGGTATAATTCTCGTAGTTCTGCAAATTGGGCCTTTTTTGGGGCAGGCTCCCCCCAGAGGCGGTGTCATTGGTACTATTCAAAATATCCCATCACTGCTGACTAATATTAGCCCCTCTGAAACTATCTTGGGTTTCATCACCATAGCCATTCTGGTGTTTATGCCCAGTAAGCTAAAACGCTTAGTTCCTCCTCAGTTATTAGCCTTGGTTGCGGTTACAATATTTTCCTTAATTGCTTTTCCTGATATTGATATTCGTCGAATTGGTGAAATTCCTACCGGTCTTCCCTCTCTGCAAGTTCCTACATTTAGTGCAGGGCAAATTCAGACCATGTTCATTGATTCCTTGGTATTGGGGATGTTGGGCTGTATTGATGCTCTCCTCACCTCTGTGATTTCTGACAGTCTCACCCGCTATCAACACGACTCTGATAAAGAATTGATTGGTCAAGGATTAGGAAACCTCGCTTCTGGCTTGTTTGGCGGTATTCCTGGGGCGGGAGCTACTATGGGAACAGTCGTTAATATTCAAGCTGGCGGTCGCACGGCTTTATCCGGTCTCACCCGTTCAATTATTCTGTTAGTTGTGGTGCTGTGGGCGGCTCCTTTAACTCAAAGTATCCCTATGGCGGTTTTGGCTGGTATTGCCTTAAAAGTTGGTGTTGATATCATCGATTGGGGCTTCTTGAAACGTGCCCACAAGGTATCTGTGAAAGCTGCCTTGATTATGTATGGGGTGATTGGTTTAACTGTTTTTGTTGACTTGATTATGGCTGTTGGTTTGGGGCTGTTTGTGGCTAATATCCTCACTATTCAGCGCCTCACAGATTTACGTTCTAAGGATGTTAAAGCTATTACTGATGCTGATGATAACATTGTTCTGAGTGCTGATGAAAAAGCATTGCTCAAGCAGGCTAATGGTCGCATTCTACTTTTCCACCTTAGCGGTCCGATGATTTTTGGTGTATCCAAAGCGATCGCCCGTGAACACGCCGTTATTGGTGCTTATGATGTTCTCATTTTAGATTTGAGTGATGTGCCTCTGTTGGGCGTAACTTCTTCTCTCGCCTTGGAAAATGCTATTAAAGAAGCTATTGATCTCGGTCGTCATGTTTTCATTGTCGGCGCTTCTGGACAGTGTAAACAGCGCTTACAGAAGTTGGGAGTTTTTGAAATTATCACTCCCGATCATTTGGTCATGGATAGAATGCAAGCTCTACAGACTGCAGTGGCTATGGTTCGTTCCTCTACTGGTAATATTCCAGAGGTTGCCGAAGTTAATTATCCTCATGGTTCTTCCATTATTCCCGATGATTTGACCATCAATAATTGAACCCTACCCCCAAACCGGGTTTCTCTCCAGGAACTCGGTTTTACCTATTACCTATTATCATGCGATCGCGACTTAATATCACACCCTATTTATTTTTATTACCCGCATTACTAATTTTAAGCCTTACCGTATTTTGGCCGTCCTTACAGGCCTTTTATCTCAGCTTTTTTGATTATGACTTAATTCGAGAACCTCGGTGGGTAGGCTGGGGTAATTTTCACAGACTTTGGCAAGATCAAGTATTTTGGCAAACCCTAAAAAACACCGGACTTTATATAATCGTAGTCGTTCCTATTTTAGCGATCGCACCCTTGGGGTTAGCCATTTTAGTCAATCAAAAACTCCGTGGTATTCACTGGTTTAGAACTGCCTATTATGTGCCAGTTATCATTTCCATGGTCGTAGCCGGACTAGCTTGGAAATGGTTATATGCAGAAAATGGATTACTTAATCAACTTCTCCAATATTTTACCTCATTTTTGCTCCCCTCATCTACTCAATTCCGTATTCCCTGGCTAACCGATCCTAATTTAGCCTTATTTTCAGTTATGGCAGTTACCATTTGGAAAGGGTTAGGTTATTATATGGTAATTTATCTCGCTGGCTTACAATCTATCCCCGCCGAACTTTACGAAGCCGCGAGTTTAGACGGTTCCGACGGGTGGCAAAGTCATTGGGATATAACCTTACCTTTAATGACACCCTATATAGTTTTAGTCTCGATAATTTCTGCCATTTCTGCTACCAAAGTCTTTGAAGAAGTTTATATCATGACTCAGGGCGGCCCTTTAAACAGCTCTAAAACCATTGTTTATTATCTCTATGAAAGAGCCTTTCAAAACTTAGATATTGGTTATGCCTGCACCATTGGATTAGTGCTATTTGGGATAGTTTTTAGTTTATCCTTACTACGGTTAATTATTGACCGTTTAACAGGTGGTAAAAACCAGGCCACTTGGTGAAATCATCCCCCAGCAGTAGGGACCGACCCCCCGCCATAATTCATACTTCACCCTAATTTTTTGCTAAATTCCTGAAACTAAGCCATAATAGAAGTAGGTGGAATTGCCCGTCAATATATAGGGTTAGGGTCAGCAGACCCAGGATAAATAATATCTTAACCACACTGAAAGGGGGATTCTTCAACCGTAGTACCAACAACGTAACTTAGGGTCAATAAGGAGAAATATCATCATGGCTGATCTCGACTGGCTGAGAATGTTAATCCCAGCGGTGTTTTATTTAGGCTGCATCTACTTACTGCTAGGTTGGATACCCGAAAACACGGAAAGTTAAAATTTTTCACACAAACAGCCAATTGTTAGACAAAATAGGGTAAGTAAATGGTGTGAGAGACGCAACAAATAACGAATTATGAAAACCAATCGATGGCATATCATACTTACCTTAGTCGCAGCGATCGCAGTTTTGATAACCCACCCATCCCAAACTAGCCCAGCTTTCCCTGTCGGGGAGGCTGGTTTTACAGATGTCCAAAACCATTGGGCGCAGCCTTGTATTAAGGAATTAGCCGATCGCCAAATTATCACCGGCTACAGTGACAATACCTTCCGCCCTAATAACCCCATTACCCGCGCTGAATTCGCCGCCCTGGTTAATCAAGCATTTCCGGCAGTACAACCCACCCGCCGCCGCCAGAATTTTGTCGATATACCCACAGATTTTTGGGCTTATGATGCCATTAATAGGGCGAGTCAAAAAGGGTTTTTATCAGGATATATCGGCAGCGTTTTTAATCCTCTGGTTAATATTCCTAGGGTGCAAGCCTTAGTAGCCATTAGTAATGGTTTAGGATTTAAGCCCCAGCAGTTATCTCCTGAACAATTGGGAGATGTTTTTCTCGATAGCGCCACCATTCCTGATTATGCTAAAGAGGCGATCGCCGCCGCCACCGAAAATTGGTTAGTCGTTAACTATCCTAATGTTAGACAATTGCAGCCTAACCGTCCGGCGACTAGGGCTGATGTCGCTACATTCATCTGTCAAACTATCACTAACTTTGGTGAAAATGCCTTAGTCCCCTCTCAGTATATTGCCCGCATTTCCGTAGATGATCAACCCTTGGCACAAATGCCACTGACCACCCCAGAAACCGAAGCAGTTACCGAGTCCGACCCCCCCGAAACCCCATCAATTACCCCTGATATTACCCTAAATAAACCCCCCGAAACCTCATCACCAGAACCTCAACAAATACCCGATTCTCCACCTCCTGAAAACCAATTATTTCAACCACAGGCTGAAGCCTTACCCCCACAAGAACCTATTGAAAAAAACATTGAATTTGATAATTTACTGGCAGAATTTGCTTTTAACCCTCGTCCTACTCCTAAATTTAGCTTGAAAATGACCCGGCGCGGAGAGGTTGTTTTAGATGATAAAATCCCAGAAGATATCCTCAAAAATTTAACATCTAGTAACTTGGATACAATTAGAGTTTTAGATATCCGCACCATCGATTTAGATGGAGATCGGGAACCTGAGTTAATTGTAGACCTCCAAAGTCGCGGTTATTACTCCCTTATTTATCATTATAGACCCTTAGCAAGGCAATATGGTATTATTCCTAAAAGTTGGGGTATTTGGCGCTATGATTTAACCGAAATAACTGATGATGGCTTACCAAGATTTGTGGGGTATGATTACCGATTTGCGCGGGAATTTAATCTACAATCTCAATCACAGGTTCCGATACAAGTTTGGGAATATCGCGGCGGACAATTGCACAATGTTACTGCTAATTATCCGGAATTTGTCACCCGTCGCCTCGCTCGCGTTTGGCGAGATATTGAACAGCGATACCGCCAAAATCAGGAGATTCGCGGGCTTCTGGCGGCTTATATGGCTAATCAATATTCCCTCGGTCAGGGAGAGTTGGGATGGCGGAAAGTGCGATCGCTTTTTGAGGACAGAAATATATCCGATTTGTTAGCAGATTTAACACAGTTTTTGCAAGATACCGGCTATATTCAATCCTAGCAAATTTCGCCTATTTCCTAGCTTAGGTTAATCTCAACTATATTAGCCTAGGCTACAACCCCTATAACCGGATTAACAGTTGCTGAGTTTTTCTAAGTCTTCCGGTCTGTCAATATCAGTCAAAACCGTTAAATTAGCAACCGCTATGTTAAGATGATGACAGATAGAAATAGTTTGTTTCCAGACTAATTCGGTTCCCCAATTCACTCCCTCAAATATTTCGGGGATAAACCTTGATAGTCCGATTAAATAATATCCGCCGTCCGTCGCGGGTCCTAGGACTATATCAAACTGCTGGAGTAGCTGGAAGGCTTGACTAAGTATATGGGAAGTTATGGCTGGACAGTCGGTTCCGATCATCACTACCGGGGTATATTTACGGTTAAATGCTGACTGGAATGCTTCCGACATTCTCTCGCCTAAATCTCCTCCTACTTGAGGATTATAACACAGATCATGCCCTAGCCAATCTTGCATTTTAACTAGGGTAGTTCCTGTGAATTTAATTTCTGTGGAAATTGGACGCAATTCCTGGAGTTTTTCCACTGTGGCGATCGCCTTTTCGGTCATTTGGCGATGTAGTTTCGCAGCGCCTTCAATACCCAGCGCCGGAATTAGTCGCGTTTTGGTTTGAGCGGGTTCTGGGTAACGGGTGAAAACAATTAAATGTTCCATAATTTGACAATTCTACCAGGTCATATAATCACGGTTACAATAGGCTAGGTTTCCCCCAATATAGGTAGCATCAATGCTGCGATCGTCCCCTAAAATCATCAGAGAAAATAGGATTTCGTTGAGTTTTTCCACTGATTCTATGCTATGCTGAGGGTGGCGGAATGCCATTAATGGTGTGGCTTGCCAATTTAATACAATAAAATCGGATTCTTTACCTACCTTAAAGTTGCCGATATATGAGTCTAAATGAATGGCTTTCGCACCACCTAGCGTGGCTAAATAAAAGGCTTGCAATGGCGACAGAGTTTGCTTTTGTAGTTGGGTGACTTTATAGGCGGCTGACATCGTTTTTAGCATGGAAAAACTGGTTCCCGCACCCACATCACTCCCTAAACCTACCGCTATTGGGTGCGCCGGTGATTTCGCCTCTTTCAGATTAAATAATCCACTACCAATGAACATATTGGAAGTTGGACAGAAGGCTATGGCTGAACCAGCTTCGGACAGACGTTTAAACTCGGAATTGCTTAGATAAATGCCATGGGCAAAAATTGAGCGATCGCCTACTAAACCCGCCTTTTCGTATACCTCCAAATAATCTTGACAATTAGGAAACAATTGGGAAACCGTCACTAATTCTTCTGGATTTTCTGATAAATGAGTATGAACATACACATCAGGAAATTCTCGTTTTAGTTGTCCGGCTACTTCCAACTGTTCTGGGGTCGAAGTTATCGCAAACCTTGGAGTAATTGTATAGCACAACCGACCGCGATTATGCCATTCTTTAATCAAATCTTTATTATTGTCATAGGCAGTTTCCGGGTTATCCAGCAGGGAGTTAGGCGCATTCCTATCCATCATCACCTGACCAGCGATCGCCCGAATATTACGACTTTGTGCCTCCTCAAAAAATACCCGAGTTGACTCTGGGAAAACCGTTGTCATTACCACCGCTGTAGTCGTGCCATTCCGCGCCAATTCATCAAAAAAGAACCCAGCCACCTCGCGGGCGTGTAATGGGTCTTTAAACCTTTGTTCACCCGGGAAAGCATATTTTTCTAACCACTGCAAAAGCTGTTCCCCATAGGAAGCAATAATCTCCGTTTGTGGATAGTGAACATGAGTATCAACAAATCCAGGTATAATCAATCTCTGGCTATAGTGGATAATCTCCACTTCTGGATAATCGGTTCGGATATTGTCATAGGAACCGAAAGCCTGAATTTTGCCATCATCAACAATTAATAAACCATCCTGAATATAGCGATAGCTATCCGTGGGAGACACCACAAACGCCTCATCAACAAAATCCAGAAAAGCGCCGCGAACTCCGTACATATTTACAACTCGTGGAAATCATAAATCACAATACCAGACTCCGGGTCATTGGTAATAGTAACATAACCCCTTTTGAACATATCATTTAAAACATTTTCCACCCGTTCAAAGTCCGCCCCAGTTGCCATTACTCCCTGAGTAACTGACAGTTTACCACCCCGCGCCGCCGCTGCCTGTAGTAATCTCATTCGCAGACGTTCCTGCAAGTCCCCAGTCACATTTAACGTCACCGGGTTACTGTGGGGAAGTGGGGAACCGTCCGGCGCAACTCCCAGCTTCGCCTGTGCTTTAGCATTACATTCCTCCACCATACTCGGAATCAAAAATACATCCACCAACTGGCCAACTCGGAACAGTCCCAAAGTACACATCCAAATTACACCCGTGACAATTTGGCCATTGTACAGGCGATGTAAACCACTGATGGGAGTAATCAAGCCGATCGCCCATAATATATAACTCGTGGTAATTTTTTTCACGATAACCTCCAAGTCCTGACATCAAGGGACTATAACCATGATCGCACATCTGAAATATCTTTGGTGCAGATCAGTGGGTGTAGCAATTCTTAACGGAATTGATTGTGCAGGCGACACCATTACTTGCTAGACTGGAATACGTTGCATATTAAACGCTTTTGATTGCAGCCCTCAACGGGTTGGTCATTTTAACTAAAGGGCGATGTACAGCCCATAGTAGCCCATCGCCCACACCAAGTCCCTGGCAATAATTAATAAAACACGAGCATTATGGTAGATTCCCTGAAAAAACCCACATTTGAGGAGATACGTCCTGGAGTTAAGGTTCCAGCTAAGGAAACCATCCTGACACCTCGTTTCTACACCACAGATTTTGAAGAGATGGAAAAAATGGACATCTCTGCTAATGAAGAGGAAATCAGGGCGATCTTGGAAGAGTTCCGCATTGACTACAATCGCCATCACTTTGTCCGTGACGAAGAATTTGAGCAGTCCTGGGACCACATTGATGGTGAAACTCGGAAAGTTTTTGTAGAATTTTTAGAGCGTTCCTGCACCGCCGAATTTTCTGGCTTCCTGCTTTATAAAGAACTCAGCCGTCGCCTTAAAGAAAAAAGCCCTGTATTGGCTGAGTGCTTCTTGCTCATGTCACGAGATGAAGCACGCCATGCCGGTTTCCTTAACAAAGCTCTATCCGATTTTAACTTATCTCTGGATCTGGGTTTTCTGACTAAAAGCCGTAAGTACACCTTCTTTAAACCCAAGTTTATCTTCTACGCTACCTATCTTTCTGAGAAGATTGGTTACTGGCGTTACATCAAAATCTATCGCCATTTAGAAGCTCATCCAGAAGACCGGATTTACCCGATTTTCCGTTTCTTTGAAAACTGGTGTCAGGATGAAAACCGCCACGGTGATTTCTTTGATGCCATGCTCAAGTCTCAACCTAGTCTGTTGAACGACTGGAAAGCTCGCCTATGGTGTCGCTTCTTCCTGCTGTCTGTATTCGCGACTATGTATCTAAACGACCTACAGCGTGCGGACTTCTATGCAGCTATTGGCTTGAATGCTCGCGATTATGACATCGAAGTAATCGAAAAAACTAACGAAACTGCTGGTCGGGTGTTCCCCATTGTCCTTAATGTCAATCACCCCAGTTTCTACCAACGTCTTGATCATTGTGTGAAGACTAATGAGAAACTAAGTGCGATCGCTAATTCTAACGCACCTGGTTTTGTCAAGTTCTTCCAAAAACTACCCCACTACATCTCTAATGGTTGGCAGTTCTTAAACCTGTATCTGCTCAAACCCATTAATGTAGAACCCACTCATGGTGTAGCTCGCTAATTGTCACTGACCCCCCCTCAATTATTTCTGAGGTGGGGGTCTCTCGACTGAATATCAAACACTTAAAAGCAATTACCACCCTATCGGTTATGGCGATCACCCACGTTATTTATGATCTTGACGGTATACTATTAGATACTGAACCTCTCCATGCCAAAGTCAATCAGGCGATCGCTAACCGTTATGGTAAAACCATTGATAGAACCCTACAATATCAACTTTGTGGTCGTAAGTCTAAAGACTCCGCCGCCTTAATTGTAGAAACCCTGCAATTACCCCTAACCGCCGAAGCATTTTTGCAGGAAAAAGACGCAATTATCTATCAATACTATCCCCAAGTTCCCCCCTTACCCGGAATAGTTCGGCTTACCCATCACCTCGCCAACCACAATATCCCCCAAGCCGTCGCCACCAGTTCTGCTACCAGACCCTTTACCGCCAAAACCCAACCCCATCAAGCCTGGTTTTCCCTATTCCGCTGTATTGTCAGAGGAGATGACCCGGAATTAACCAGAGGAAAACCCGCACCAGATATATTTTTAATTACTGCTAAACGACTAGGCGCTAAACCTGAAAATTGCCTAGTTTTTGAAGACTCCCTCGCTGGCGTAATGGCGGCGCGACAAGCGGGAATGTGTGTTGTGGCTATTCCACCGCCAGAAATGGACTACAGCGCCTATCAACAAGCTAATCAAGTCCTGACTTCCCTAGAAGATTTTAACCCAGAATATTGGCATCTTCCAGCTTTTAAACCCCATAATCATCCGGTTTCCCCCGCGAAAGTTTAGGTCATCAACCCCCAACAGCCATGCTCACCCCCCATAACATAAGTTTAACTAATTCATACCGCCAGATGAATTTGATATTACAAAGATTGTTAAGATTTGTTACATTTTTATTGCTAATAGCTCGCAAATAGTTGACGAGATTATAGGGGTTGTGATACACTCAAATAAATCGCACCCAAGGGGTTACTGTGTCTATATGCAAAAATACAGGCTACAACCCTGATTCTATGGCGCTTAAAGTTATTCTCTGAGGAAAAAATTAAGCTGGCGATGCACGAGTTTTTTAGGAAAATGGGACGGCCGATTTTACACCTATTGACAAAAACGCGATTATGTGCATAGCACCTTCACAGAGAGAGGGGGAGTTGATTAATTTTGTCGTTGGGAGGCGATCGCTCTTCGATCCTAGTTTTGGTGTTCAACCCCCAACAGCCATGCTCACCCCCAAAAACATAAATTTAACTAATTCATACCGCCAGATGAATTTGATATTACAAAGATTGTTAAGATTTGTTACATTTTTATTGCTAATAGCTCGCAAATAGTTGACGAGATTATAGGGGTTGTGATACACTCAAATAAATCGCACCCAAGGGGTTACTGTGTCTATATGCAAAAATACAGGCTACAACCCTGATTCTATGGCGCTTAAAGTTATTCTCTGAGGAAAAAATTAAGCTGGCGATGCACGAGTTTTTTAGGAAAATGGGACGGCCGATTTTACACCTATTGACAAAAACGCGATTATGTGCATAGCCGCTTTCCCCAGCCTCTCCCGGACGGAGAGGAAGTCAAAATAAGAGGGAGTTCATTGGTTAATAATTAACAAACTTAGTGAGGAGAACCGGACCGATTAGGTAGTGATGACTCAAACAAGACAAACCCGCAGTATTAGCCAACTGTTCCCTTTTTTTGCGGCTGTACCACCGCAACTTACCAGGAGAGACAGCAACCTCTCGATATTCAGTCCAATCATTAACCGTATAATCAGCCAGATAAAAAACTCCCCCTGGTCGCAAAACCCGTTTAATTTCTGCTAACACCAATTCAGGGTGAGGATAATGGAGAAAACTGATAGTACAAAAAACGGCATCAAAACTCGACTCAGGAAAAGGTAAAGCCTCAACATTCCCCTGTAGAAATTGTAGGCGATCGCCATAGATATTTTTATTTTTAGCCTCTTTAATCATTTGAGGAGATAAGTCAAACCCCGTCCCCTCAAGGTCAGGAAACTGTTTAGCCAAACGCTGTAGCAGTCGTCCTGTACCACAGCCAATATCAAGAATATTAGCCGAATTAGGAAACTCCGCAAACTCCAATAAACGCTTATGTACAGCCTGATAGAAAACCGTTGTTAGCAGGAAATCATAAAAAGGAGCCCAGCGGTCAAAAAACCATTGTTTATTCTGAAAAAAGCTGTCAGTCATAGATTAAAGATATCCCCCACATACAAAATAGTACCGTAGCGTCAGACCCAGCAGCTTTTTGGTCACAAGAAATACTGGCAACTCTGACGCACCGGAATATATCTCTCTAACCCATGTTATCGCAGGGCTATAAATCCCAGAATATCAATTAATTTTGAATCTGGTTAACATATCCCCAGAGACTATAATCACGACTGAGCCAACCATGAAAGAAAGCCATTTGACTAGGCTTTTCCTGAACTCGCTTATAACGATAAAGGATGCGCTCATTCACAATTTGGAGAGCGGTAAACTTATTGTTACCCTGTTCCATAGCCGCGCGAGTTTCGGCATCAAATACCCCCGTTTGTGGCAACCCCAAGGCTTGTTGTAAAAAAGTAATGGAATTATGAATGCCAAAATTAACGGCGGTGTCAAACATGACGATCGCTAAAGCCGGGTGCATTGCGGGAGCGCCGCTACCTCTCCAATAGCCATCATAAATTTCCAGCATTTCCGCATCAGACATTTGTAGCACATCCAAGGGAGGTAAACCCCTGCTGGCACGATAGGCATTATATTCAGTTTGGAGAATACCCCTATAGGTGCGGCCGCCAATATCTGCTGGATGGTCACTAAAGCCACCCTCAAAATAGAGAGTAAATCCCAAAGCGGCATCAAAAAGTCGCTGTTCGTAATCGCTTTTACTGCGGGTACGAGCCAAGGTTTCGTGACCAATCAGCGGAATAGAAATAGCCACCAATAACCCCAAACCGCCAGCAATCAGGCGAGACTTGAGATTCATATGCTTCAGCTTACCAGTTGCTTGTTGTACATTCATAGCTCTAACGAGTCCTTTGGTCTGGTGAGTTCACTCAACTAAGGATAGTAGCAAAGCTGACCAATCCCTGCCAGCCGTCTCCTACCCAGGCTCAGAGGGGAAATACAGAGAGCCGGAAGTAGATGTTATCGGGTCAATAGTACCATGCCTTGACGGTTCCGAGCATCTACGCGAAACTTAACATATAATGAACCTACTGCTTCAGGCATTGATAACTTTTGTCAAGTTCTCAGGGGTTTTTGTTCAACTGATTACCCCTGATGTCTGAACAGTGCAGTCAGAACCATCTGATTTAGCTGACAGCCTGCCTATATCAGAGATCTTCTCTGGTGTCGGTATTGTATTAGACCACTTTGTGCAGTCGATTTAAGCTATGGAAACCCTAGAGTTTATCATCCATCCCGACGGCCGAGTTCAGGAACGAGTCACCGGAATTGTTGGTGCTTCCTGTGCTGAGGTTACGGCGGCGATCGAAGCTGAGTTAGGGGTGGTATTAAATCAGGAGACAACTTCTGAATATTTCGCCCAAGGGAATCACCAGTCTCAGAATGCCACTGCTCAAGTGGGTTTGAGTAACTGGTAAATTCTATCTATAACCGTTCAAGCAATTCATTCACAATTTACCAACTATGTCACACTTTAGCCAAATCAAAACCCAAATTCGGAATCTCACCTCTTTAAAAGCTGCTTTGACTGATTTAGGTATTGACTGGAAGCCAGGACCCCGTGAGGTTCGAGGTTATCGTGGTCAAACTATGGCGGCGGAAGTGGTTATCAAACAAGAGAATGGTTATGATATCGGCTTCGCTTGGAATGGTCAGGAATATGAACTGGTGGCAGATTTGCAATTTTGGCAACAAGCTACCCCGGTTGATCATTTCCTGAGAAAAGTTACTCAACGTTATGCTTTCCACACTGTGGTTAGCGCGAGTAGCGCCCAAGGTTTCCAAGTTTCCGAACAGCACAATAATCAAGATGGCTCGATCCGCTTAGTTGTTCAACGCTGGAGTGCTTAATGTCTCAATTGTCTGCATCATCACAACAGTCTCACTCAGAACGTTCGGGGTTAGAACCGGAATTGGGTGGGTTTTTGCGGGATGCACCTGAGCGTTCTGGTTTTGAGCCAGAGTTGGGGGGTACACTCCGCCAAAAAGGGGTTTATGTTGATGAACCTACTTGTATTGGCTGTAAGCATTGCGCTCATGTGGCTAGAAACACATTCTATATTGAGCCAGACCATGGCCGATCGCGAGTGTTTCGCCAGGATGGAGATTCCGAAGATGTCATTCAAGAGGCGATCGATACTTGTCCGGTTGATTGCATTCACTGGGTTGACTATACCGAACTCAAAGTCCTTGAACAAGAACGTCAAAATCAGGTGATCGCTAGGGTTGGTTTTCCGGCTGAGGCGGCGATCGCCCCCCGGAAACGTAAACAGTCCCGAAGGTAAACTACAATCAAACTAGGGGTAATTCCTATATTATCCCCTCATCCCTAGATTATTACAAGTTAAGCAAAAGTGAGAATATCTTGCTTTTGCTTTTTTGTCGGCTGCATATACCTAAAACATCCCAAATAGGTGCGATCGCTCTCTTCGCTCTCTCTTTAGCCACATCACTATACCAATCCATTCTACCAATTCCTATCACTGTTGACAACAGAGCAGATACTCCCTCAATACCGGACACACCTTAAACAACAGCCGATTTTCTCGAATTTTCGTAACTATATATCGCTGCTGTAAGGACTGTAACCCGTTAATTAAGTCCATTGATGATAACTGTAAACTCTCCGTTAAATCTTCTCTAGTTAAAGGTTTATCTAACTGGCTCAACTCTAAGATAAGTTGCTGTTCTATGGGTGAGAGTCGCTCAAATAGCTGCTGAAAACCAAACTGCATTTCTGGGGTGATTATCAAGCTATTCTCGGCCAAAAAATCAGCGACATGACCATCAAAAATGTTGTGGATGATAAAAGCAATCTGTTTCAAATAACCAGGATTTCCCTGATATAATTGGATTAACTTTAACCAATTATCCTCATCCTTCAGCAGTCCTCCTCCCATATTTCTCAGGATTTCTACATCCTCTAAACCGGATAACTCTAAAGATTTTATGGGATATAATTGCTCATCTAAACACTCCATCTCTCGACATTTCTCTCGACTGATTAATATAACATTACTCTGATGTTCTAAGTCGGCGATCGCCCGGAAAAAGTTTTGATAATCTTGATAGTCTCTTTCGTATTGTCCGACTAATGCGCCTCTCGTAAACAGATTTTGTACATCGTCCAGGATGATTAAACAGTGCTTTTCCGTCAAGAAACCTAATAGTTGTTTAAGGCGATCGCTCACAGTTACTTTTGGTTCTTCTTCGCTAACTTTCAATAAATCATTAACTAGCGATGTCAACGATTCGGGAAATTTTAAGTCCCTCCAAATTATTACTTCAAATCTATCTAAGTGCTTATCTACAAATCTTTTAACTAGAGTCGTTTTTCCAATCCCAGATACTCCTAACACCGCAATCAAACGACTCTTTCCCTTATTCAATAACCACTCTTCCAGCCTCTTTAATTCCGTTTCTCGGTTAGAAAAACAAATAATTTTAGGCGCTAAACTTAAATCGATTTTCTGGAATATATCATCATGTATTTGCTCCCTATTTGAGGGCTGACCAGGATATGAATAAAATTGTAAATTATGACTACTTTCTATGCTATTAATATTAATGAATTGTGATGAGTTAAATTCTAACCGTTCAAAGGTTGAGCGAAAGTTATTTTTTTTTATATCCTCACCTAATGCTTCAGATAATATTTGCCATAATTTATAACCAATATCTCTAACATGACGCTCACTCAAGTGACATGAATCAGCGATTTTATCATAGGTTTTACCTTCCCATACTCCCTTAATCACAGTTTGCTGAGAGTCGTCTAAGTGCTTTTCTGTTTGCTGAAACACTAGATGATCTGCCAATTGTAAAACTTTTGTTACATCCATTTAACTTAAACAGGCTAATCGATTTAATCATTATACCTTAGTTGATGCTCGTCATTTTGCGTCATTTTGCGTCATTGAGTTAATATTTATTCACAAAACTTCCGTCATAATCTGATTTTTAAGTATAGCCAAATACCTAAAGTTTGTGGCATTGTCGTAATTGAGCAAAGTGGAGATTTAACAATGTCAACAAAAGCACTTCATTCACGCCGTTATTTTATCCTGGGTTTAAGCAGTACATCTCTAGTATTGTTGCTGGCAGCCTGTAGTCATGTTTCCGAAAGTGAGCAGCTACGAGCAAAAAGTATTCTTAACAAAAAAATGCCTAATTTTGAAAGTCAAGCTAGAACAGCAATTAAAAATAAAAACCCTAAAGTTATAGGAAGATGGCGTTACAAATTTTCTCGAGACAAAAATACCAACGAAATTTTAATTCAGTATGGTATTCATGGGATAAACTGGCTCCAATTTCTGATTTCTATTATTGTTTCAATTATTACATTAGGGATATTTGAACCAGGATATCAGACCGGATCTTATGTAACAGTTGCGGTGAATTTACAAACGGAAAATGTTCGCTTTGTTTCCAGGTAATTAAGGAATAGTGGGCAGTTTTGAATTAATTACTAAATTACTCACCCGACAAGCATAGCGCTATTTTGAGCTAAACAATTATCTCAACTTAAGCCTTTACCTATCAGTGACTATCATTATAAATAAATGTTAAACCTTTAACAGTAGTAACACATTGAGCTAATTTTTGGGTTGAACATAAAAATGATAAAGAGTTTGTCAGGTATGCTAAAAAACTCTTCTTGTAGCCATACTTAAAATCCACCAACCTTAACAAGTATAATCACCAGATGAAATAGCGATCGCCTCCCTCAAAATTAACCCCAGAATTAACCCCAGAATTAACCTCACCCGAAGCGATCGCAATTATGAAGGAACCTTAATCAACCCTGTTCAGACAAAGCCTTTAATAACATATCGCCCATTTCCCGACAGCCTACCGCCTTCATACCCTCAGACATAATATCCCCCGTGCGGTATCCCCAATCAAGAACCTGTAACACCGCCGAATCAAGGCGATCGCTTGCTGCCGGTTCGTCCAAACCATAACGCAACATCATAGCAGCACTCAATACCTGAGCCAACGGGTTCGCCTTATCCTGTCCCGCGATATCTGGAGCCGAACCGTGTACAGGCTCAAACACCCCAGGACCAGAAGCACCCAAACTCGCCGAAGGTAGCATCCCAATACTTCCCGTTAGCATAGCCGCCGCGTCTGAGAGGATATCCCCAAACAAATTACCAGTCACAATAGTATCAAACTGTTTCGGCCAGCGCACCAATTGCATAGCCGCGTTATCCACATATAAATGAGACAATTCCACCTCTGGATAGTCCGCCGCCAGCGCCGTAATGCGATCGCGCCATAACTGAGAAACATCAAGAACATTAGCCTTATCCACCGAACACAGGCGACCCTGGCGTTTTTTCGCCGTTTCAAACCCCACCCGTCCAATCCGGTCTATTTCCGATTCTCCATAGGCCATCGTATTGACCCCCCGTTTTTCCCCCGTCTCCGTCTCAAAAATACCCCTGGGTTGACCGAAATAAATACCCCCCGTCAACTCTCGCACCACCATAATATCTACCCCTTCCACAACTTCCCGCTTCAGAGATGACGCATCAATCAAGTGAGGCAAAATAGTAGCCGGACGCAGGTTAGCAAATAGCCCCAAACCTGCTCTCAGTGCCAAAAGTCCCGTTTCTGGGCGTTGGTGACGCGGTAAATTATCCCACTTGTAGCCGCCGATCGCCGCCAACAACACCGCATCACTATCGCGACAAGCCTGTAATGATTCCTCTGGTAGCGGTTCTCCCGTAGCATCAATAGCCACTCCCCCCATGAGCGCTTCTTTAAATTCAAAACTTAGGTCTAATTGTTTACCAACAGCCTTGAGGACATCCACCGCCACCGCCATAATTTCGGGGCCGATGCCATCACCTGACAGAAGGGTAATGCGGTAGTTTTGGGTCATTTTGATATCGTTTCATATATTGTAGTGCAACCTTATATCATAACAGAAAATTTGATAATTTCATTTGATACTTCCAATAAAGGGGTATGATGAATCTAAGGCGTATTTGGTTCGGGTTATGGAATATTCTAAAATTTTGGTGGCCATTGATAGGTCATCCCAAAGTAAGCTCGTGTTCCAAAAAGCATTTCACCTCGCTAAAGTAGAACAGGCAGAACTGAAGATTTTTCATTGTGTGGGACTGTCTCCTCTGGCTTTTGGTTCTGCTGGGGATATTTATGGACAGGGTTTGGGACGGGCGGCGCAGGTGCAACAAGAACTAATGGCTAAGGAAATTGATGAGATCAAAAATTGGCTACAAACTTTTTTAGATCAGTGTGAACATGAGGGGATTCGGGCTACATCTGAGTATAAAATTGGTGAGGCAGGTTATTGGATTAGAGAGGTGTCTTTATCCTGGAATGCTGATTTAGTCGTCATGGGAAGAAGGGGGCGTTCCGAACTGGCTGAACTGTTTCTTGGTAGTGTTAGTAATCATGTCATCCATCATCTCAGATGTTCGGTTTTAATAGTTCAGAACCCTTAATAAAAAAATAAACATTTGGGGGGCGATCGCCTTTTTAATGATTAGGATATCTCCCCTTCATCAATTATCCTATTACTCCCCCTAGGGTGAAAAAAGACACTTATCATTATACAATAAATTCTCAGGTAATCCCCAAGTGGTCGCCTCAATGCTAAAATTAAGCCACTGAATCTTACACATAACAAACACGCTTTCAATGACTTCATTACAGCAACCTCGCTCGCATCAGAAAGCCAAAGCCCTTAAACCAGGAAGCCGTCGCCCCGCTAAAGCCCTCTGTAGCGAATGCGGTCTTTGTGATACCTACTATATCCACTATGTCAAGGAAGCCTGTGCTTTTCTTAACGAACAGATCGCTAACCTCGAAGAACAAGCCCACGGGAGATCCCGTAATTTAGACAACTCAGATGACCTGTATTTTGGCGTACATCAGGATATGATGGCCGCCCGCAAAAAAGAACCTATACCAGGGGCACAGTGGACAGGCATTGTCAGCACGATCGCCTGTGAGATGCTTAACCAAGGTATAGTCGAAGGGGTGGTTTGTGTCCAAAATACTAAAGAGGATCGCTTTGGACCTATGCCAGTCCTCGCCCGGACCCCGGAGGAAGTTCTCGCCGCCAGGGTCAACAAGCCTACCCTCTCCCCTAACTTATCAGTTTTGGAAGAAGTAGAGCGATCGGGCATGAAAAAATTACTCGTTATCGGTGTAGGATGTCAGATCCAAGCCCTGCGCGCCGTTGAGAAACAAATGGGCTTAGAAAAACTCTATGTTCTCGGTACTCCCTGCGTTGACAATGTTACCCGCGCCGGTCTACAAAAGTTTTTGGAAACTACTAGCCGATCGCCGGAAACTGTTGTCCATTATGAATTTATGCAGGATTTCCGCGTCCACTTTAAGCACGAAGATGGTTCCACCGAAACCGTCCCATTTTTTGGCTTGAAAACTAACCAACTGAAAGATATTTTTGCCCCCTCCTGTCTCAGTTGTTTTGATTATGTGAACTCTCTGGCTGATTTGGTGGTAGGATATATGGGGGCTCCTTTTGGCTGGCAATGGATCGTCGTTCGTAACGATCGCGGACAGGAAATGCTCGATCTGATTCAAGACCAACTAGACACTCAACCCGTATCTTCCAAAGGCGATCGCCACCAAGCCGTTCAACAGAGCATTCCCGCCTACGATAAAGCAGTCACCATACCCATGTGGGCCGCTAAAATGATGGGGGTAGTTATTGAACGCATTGGACCCAAAGGCTTAGAATATGCTCGCTTTTCCATCGACTCTCACTACACCCGCAACTATCTCTATGTAAAACGCAATTACCCAGAAAAACTAGATAATCACGTCCCCGATTTTGCTAAACGGATTGTAGCACAGTACAAACTACCAGACTAAAAAAAAGACCCCCGTAAGGGCTGACTGGGGCAGGGGATAATTAGCCATAAAAAAACTGGCTAATTTTGTCAAAATCCCTGTCTCAGTTCTCGAAATATGTCATTTTTTCAGGAGAAAATCACGCAAATCTCTGTTATGCCAGTCGGAAAGCCAATACTGGAACAATTAAGACCAGCAAAACTGACCAAGGTGCATAAACCAGACTGATCAATAAACAGACAAATGCAGTCCCCCTCGCTCCAACTTTAACAACCTCCTCAGAAGTCTGAAAACTCAAGTAAATCGCCAAGCAAGCGACGGAAAAAGCCACCAAAGAAGGTACAAACATTGTACTTACTCCCTTCAACCAACTGTCAAAATGTGGCGCGTTCCTTCGGGCATGGGTCCCTACTTCCGTCTTCCTCAGAACGTTAAGCAATAACTGGACAAACAGACAGTTAAGTTAACGGGTGGGGGAGATGAACGTTTTGTATATTTTATCAATTATAACACAATTCATAATATGTCAATAACCTTTATTTAAATGGGGGTCAAGATTTCCTGACGGTTCCCTGTCCCCGGCCCAGAAAAATTTAGGGGCGGGTGCGCGCTGTATTGTGTAATAAACAGCTAGAGCAACCCCGCCCACTTAACCCTTGCCACAAGGCAGTTTTAGCTAGGTTTAGCGTTTAACCAACTTTTTACTCACCTTACGCAGACGCACGGACTCAGGAGTAACCTCCACCAACTCATCAGGGCCGATATATTCTAAGGCACGTTCTAAACTCATATCCATAGGAGTCTGTAATTGTACCAATTCATCCCCAGTAGCAGAACGGTGGTTAGTTAACTGCTTAGTTTTGCAGACATTTAACTCCAGGTCTTGGGGTCGGTTGTGTTCCCCAACAATCATACCTTTATAAACCTTAGTTCCTGGGGTAATGAAAAACACACCCCTATCCTCAGCATTTTTCAGGGCGTAGAAAGTGCTAACCCCCTCTTCAAAAGAAATTAACACCCCATTGCGTCGCGCTTCAATATCTCCACTCATGGGACGATATTCTAGGAAGCTATGGTTCATAATCCCTTCACCACGGGTCATCCGCATAAATTCCCCCCGGAAACCTACTAAACCACGGGCGGGAACTACAAATTCCAATTGGCCGCGACCATTAACCCCCATACGCATATCCTGCATTTCGGCGCGGCGCTGACCCAAACGTTCCATACAACTCCCTACAGCCTCTTCTGGAACATCTAAAACCAGATATTCAAAGGGTTCGCAGGGTTGACCGCTAACTTCTCGGTAAATTACCTGGGGTTGGGATACTTGGAACTCGTAACCCTCCCGGCGCATATTTTCAATTAAAATACCTAGATGGAGTTCCCCACGACCGGAAACCATGAATTTATCAGGGGAGTCGGTTTCTTCAACCCGCAGGGCGACGTTAGTTTCTAATTCTCGCATTAAGCGATCGCGCAATTGTCGAGAAGTCACATAAGTACCTTCCTGACCTGCAAACGGGGAATCATTCACCGAGAAAGCCATTTGCAAGGTCGGTTCATCAACCCGGATTAAAGGTAAAGCCTGGGGTTCATTAGGACAGGTAATCGTTTCCCCAATATTTGCATCACTGAAACCAGCCACAGCTACCAGATTTCCGGCGCTAGAGGATTCTAAATCAATCCGGCTCAGGCCTTCAAATCCCATTAACTTGGTGATTTTGCTACGGACTACCTCGCCATTTTCCTTAACTAAAGCAGCCTGTTGTCCGGCTCTAATCACCCCATTATGGATTTTACCAATAACGATACGGCCGACATATTCGGAATAGTCTAGGGTGGTAACTTGCAGTTGTAGGGGTTTTTCTGGGTCGCCTACAGGTGGTGGTACATGGTCGATAATATACTCAAACAGGGGTTTCATATCTACCCCTTCCTCTTCCAAGTCCTGTTTGGCGTATCCTGCTAAACCTGATGCAAACAGATAGGGAAATTCGCACTGATCATCATCTGCCCCTAGTTCCAAGAATAGGTCGAGAACTTTATCAACTGCGCCATAGGGTTCGGCACGGGGGCGATCGATTTTGTTAATCACCACAATGGGGCGGAGTCCCTTTTCTAGCGCCTTTTTCAGGACAAAGCGCGTTTGAGGCATCGGGCCTTCGTTAGCATCGACAATCAGTATACAGCCATCAACCATACCTAGCACCCGTTCCACTTCTCCGCCAAAGTCGGCGTGGCCGGGGGTATCGACAATATTAATTAGTGTTTCTCCGTAGCGAACGGCGGTATTTTTAGAGAGAATCGTAATTCCCCTTTCCCGTTCAATATCATTGGAGTCCATAATACAGTCCGGGACATCTTCCCCTTCCCGGAAAATACCGGACTGTTTGAGAAGAGCATCTACTAATGTGGTTTTGCCGTGATCGACGTGAGCGATAATAGCAACGTTGCGAATGGGAAGAGACATACTTGATCAGTTGGGATAACAGAGATTATCTGGAAATGCAAAAATTTCACATCTCTTAATAATTTTAACCTATCTGGCCGAAACTCACAAAAAAACCTTTCCTTTCCCCCTCTCCCCCTCTCCCCAGAGGGCGGGTTTATTCATCTTCGCGCCCCTAGTGAAGACATTAGACAGGTTGAGAGAGAGGACGGGTTTATTTATCTTCGCGCCCCTAGTGGAGGAATTAGACAGGTTGAGAGAGAGGGCGGGCGGGTTTATTCATCTTCGCGCCCCTAGTGGAGGAATTAGACAGGTTGAGAGAGAGGGCGGGCGGGT